>JADFQF010000055.1 GCA_022561955.1 Chloroflexota bacterium
CGCCTTGATGCACAGGTCGTCCATCATCTCCAGGGCGGCGGTAACGATGCCCGCGCCTATGATGCCGGAAACCGCGGCACTGGCGTGGTCCAGCTCTCGAAACACGGCCAGGAGCGTCTTTACGGCCTCGGGTTCCCTTAGCAGCCTCACCACGACCTTGGTGACGATGGCCAGAGTGCCCTCGGAGCCGACCATGATGCCCCTGAGATCGTAGCCCGGACTCTCGCGGGTCTTGCCGCCCAGCCACTGTACGGAGCCGTCGGCCAAAACGACCTCGAGGCCGAGGATGTGGTTCGTCGTCACGCCGTAGGCAAGGCAGTGGGGGCCGCCGGAGTTTTCCGCGACGTTGCCGCCGATGGTGCACGCCCGCTGGCTGGAAGGGTCGGGGGCGTAGTAGAGCCCGTGCTTTGACGCGGCCTCGGTAAGCTCAATATTGACGAGCCCCGGCTCGACTACCGCAAGCTGGTTCTCGGCGTCGATCTCGAGGATATTCGTCATGCGGGTGAGCGAAATCACGACGCCGCCCAACTCTGCGATTGCGCCGCCGCTGAGGCCGGTGCCCGCGCCTCGCGCGACTATCGGCTGGTCGTATCGCCGGGCGATCTTGACGACCTCGGAGACCTCTTCGGTGGAGTTGGGTATCACCACGGCCGCGGGCGTAGCCTTGTCCACGGAGCCGTCGTATTCATAGACGATCAGGTCCTCCGGGGTATGCACCACGTAGGTGTCCCCGACGACCGCCTTCAGCTCACTTAACAGGGTTTTGGATTCGGCCACGTCACGCCTCTAATAACCGTGCGTACGATGATAGAGGATTGCAAACATGTAGCGCAAGCATTGTGTAGCCGCGCGGATGGTAATGCTCAGGTCTTTCGCAAAAAGGCGGACGCCTCGTTCCCACTCGCCCGCCCTTGGGATTTATGTTTCTGGGGGCACATCCCCCAGACCCTCTTTGTACAGACCGGGGACGAGACCCCCTGTAGTCCCCCTTCGTAAGGGGGACGGCATTTTCCCCCTCCTTGCGAAGGAGGGGGCCAGGGAGGTCAGATGCGACACAATACTTCGATAGAGCCGGCGACGAGACCCCCTGTGGTCCCCCTTCACAAGGGGGACGGCATCTTTCCCCCTCCTTGCGAAGGAGGGGCCAGGGGAGGTCAGATGTGACACATTACTTCAACAGAGCCGGCGAGGTAACCCCCTGTAGGCCCCCATTACGATTCTGAAATAGTTCCTATGGGGTTATCCTACAGAGAATTCGAGGGGCGCCACATCCTGCCGGTGCCGTTCAGGCCATCAGACGATTGGGTGGGAGGCAGGCCCTGATAGTAAAGGGGCCTGGGAATGCGCACCGGCGTGCATCCGCTGGCGGCCAGATATCGGTCCAGGAAGTCCTTTGCGGCCTCCCCAAGCGCTCGATACCCGCCGATGTCCCTTGCGATGCTGGTCTTCATGAGTGCACCCTCAACGATGAGGTCGGAGGAACTGAACGACTCTATCTCCACGTGCCTGTGAGTCTCCTCGGACAGTGAGACCTCGTAGCGGTCGCAGAAGACGAACTCGGTCTCATTCGCTTCGGCGTGGGCCGTGCTTTGAGCCAGCATCTCCCGGTCCAGGGCGTCGCTGGAGTTGAGCATGGTGAAATATCGCCCCTGCAGAGCCTCCAGGCCGCTGTTAAAGGAGGCGGCCTGACCTCGCGACACGGGCAGGCGAAGGTATCGAAAGTTTCCGAAAAGTTTCCTGTAGATGCCCGCGATTTCCGAGGTCCTGTCATTGGACCCATCATCGACGAGCAGCACCTCGTAATCAGAGGTCGGTACGGACTGGTGCAGAGCGCTGTATAGGGCTGATTCCAACATACCGGCGCCGTTTGCCGAGGTGACGATAATAGAAGCTAACAATAGGCGTTGCTCTCCGATTTGCCTCAGTGTTCACCGCCGTACAAAGGGGCTCGTGCGATGTCATACCCCATATCCTCAGTTAAACTCACGGCGGTTCGGCCCTACTGTGACAGGCAACCAACATTGCGTGGTAAACACACGTATGTATCGTCACGGGGGTTACTTGGATGGTCGAGGGTGAAGACCCATAGGGCCGCCCGGAACGGGCAGCCCACGACCGCTCATGCTCGAAGACACATGAAATCGCTTGGATGTCCGATGTAGCGGTTCTGCGGCTCAGATAGCTAGTTCGGGCAGGCCGCTAGTCCTGCGGCGGCCACTTCGTTCCGCCGACGGCAGGCCGCTCGCTCGGGGAGAGCGATAGCCCTTTGGCCACGACATCGCCGAATGCTTGCAAGATGACGTTGCCCCAGTCACGGGCGCGCTGCACGCGGAATTCGGTACGCCTGCCGCCGCGCTGTCTCCGGGCCTCCGCTTCGCCCTCGGAGGCCAGCTCTTTGGCGATCATCTCGTCCATCGCGTCGATGTCCGGGACCAGCTCATTGGCCGTCTCAACGAATATGGCGACCTCCCGCATCGATTCGTCGTAGGCCACGAATACAGGCACGGTGCCCGCGCGGCCTTCCGGCAGGAATCCGTTGGTCAGCTCCAGCTCTTCATCTCGATTGAAGACGCTCAGCGACAGCCCGTCCGTAGAGTCCGCAAGCCTCAATATCGCCGGCGTCGTGCTCATTGCATCGCCGCACCAGTCGGCCGTAAAGACCGCCAGCTTGAGCGGCTTTTCCATGCCGTCGAACTGCGCCCGAACGTCCCTGGCGACCTCGACCTTCTCGTATATGTCCACGAAAGGCTGCTTGTTGACTTTGATCTGGTCGATATACTGCCGGGTCGTCATCCCAGTGTTGAATTTTTCTTCCGTAAGCGCCATTTGAACCCCTCCTTTGCGAGTATCGTCGACGGGCTAACAGCCCATCATCCGATGTCTCAACCGACCTCTCCCTCGAAGCCGACCTCGACCCTTCCGTCGGAATAGACGATGATCGGCACCGTATCGCCAAAGCCCAGCGCCTCATCCAGCGTATCCTGGCTCTGATCGACGCGGCGCTCGTTGTAGGCGACACCCTCGCGGGCCCAGGCATCGCGCAGCTTGTCGCATGTCGGACAGACGGTCAGCGTGTAGACGATGGGAACGTCGCTCATGATTACCTCCACGTCCTGGTGCGTCTATATTATATCGGGCCGGTCCCTGCTGTCATGAGAGACCCGCGACCGCCATTCACGGCGCCAAGGCTATCAGGACCAGGCCCGCTGCTATCATGCCGGAGCCTATGATTCTTCCTCGGCCGAAGGGCTCCTTGAGGACAAGCACGCCCAGCAGCACCCCTATGACGATGCCGACCTCCCTGGCGGGCGATATGTAGCTCACGCGGGAGAACTGGAAGGCCGTCAGCACCAGACCGTAGGCCACAAAAGTCATCATGCCCACCGCGACGATGCTCGTCGAGTTGTGGCGCCACTCCGCCCTGACAGCGGCCGTCCCGTGGGACCTGATGAGGAACGGCGCCAGTCCCAGCGCCGAACCCAGGGACATCAGGTACATATACAGAAAGGGCGTCACGTGGCTGACGCCTACCTTGTCCCACACCGAATATGCGGCGATGGTCGCTCCCGTAAACAGGGCGTAACGGGTCCCCGGCTCCCTGAAGAGCTTGAGTGGATCGCTAAGTATCAGGCGGAATCTTCCCCACCAGTAGACCGTGTATATGCCGGCCACGACCGTTGCGATGCCCGCCACGGCAGGGGGCGAGACGCTCTCGCCAAGCACCAGGACGCCCAGGATGGGCACGACCGCCGGGCCCATGCCCCGAGCAATGGGGTATACCACGGACAGATCGGCCCTGGCGTAGCCACGTCCCAGGAAGAAGAAGTAGAAGATGTGAAGCAGCACCGTGCCCGCCACGAAGGCCCAGCCAGTCGCATCTATGGGGTACCTAATGAGCAGAAATAAACCCAGCGGAAGCAAAACAACAGCAATGCCAACCTGGGCCAGCCAGATGAAGACCTCCTGGTTCATTCCACGCTTGGCCAGAAGGTTCCAACTGGCGTGAATCACGGCCGATAGGAGGACAAGCCCAAGAGCCAGGCCGCTCAACGCCTGATCATCTTCCTCCCGTCACCTCCAGCACTGTGCCGGTGGTGAAGCTGGCCTCATCGGACGCTAGAAAGGAGACGGCGCGGGCGATCTCCTCGGGCATGCCGGCCCGGCCCAGCGGCACGTTCCGCACCATGTCCGCCTGCTCGTCGGCGGACAGCTCTCGATATCTATCGTTGACCCGTGCGCCGTCTTCGGTGAGGATGAAGCCCGGCATGACGGCGTTGACGTAGATACCGTCGGTCGCCAGGTCCTTGGCGAGCTGATAGGTGAAACCGATAATGCCGGACTTGGCCGCCGCGTAGGGCAGGCGAATGGCGGAGGTGCCCAGGGGGCCGAAGTGACCCTTGGCGCTGGACGAGGAGATGTTGACGATGCGGCCGCTTTGCCGGGCCCGCATGTGGGGAGCCACGGCCTTGCAGCACAGAAAGGCGCTCTTGAGGTTGAGGTCCACGATGGAGTCCCACATCTCCTCGGTGACGTCCTCGATGTGCTGAACGCCCACGGTGCCGCTGCCTCCCGCGTCGTTCACGAGGACATCTATCCTGCCGAAGGCTTCGAGGGCCTTGCGGACCATGGATTCGACGTCTTCGGCGCTGGTAACGTCCACCGACATCGACAGGGCGTTGCCGCCGCGCTCTCCGACCTCCGCCGCGACTGCCGCGACCTTTTCAGCACGAATGTCTGCCAGGAGCATCTCGGCGCCCTGGTCGGCGAACTCCAAGGCGATGGCCCTGCCGAGGCCCTGCGCCGCGCCGGTGATGATGGCGGCCTTTCCTTCCAGTCGCATCTTCCCTCCCTGTTAACCGCGGATACTCCTGGAGGCTCAGTCCACGTTGCTGCGTATTGAGTTCGCATCCATCAGTTAGTGGAGTTTATGATGTCTAGATTTGGACTCTAAATGCAACCAAAGACAGGCCATTAGGCATACTAAACCACACACATTTACGGGTATCCCGTGCAATCGCTCACGTTCCTTTTTCGTTATTGATAAAACACGAGTCTCCACCTAAAACTGGATGATATTTTTGTTTGACGGCTTGAGGGAACCCCAACCATCGAATCCCCTCAAGCAAGCCATTGGCTGAATTACAAACTAACCCCAGCGCGGCTGGTCGTCGGGGTTGAGACCGAGCTTGATCTTTGCGATGAACTCGCGGGTCAGGGTAGGGTTTGCAGGATGAATGCGACCAAGGCGGGCATCTCGGAACAGCCTTTCAAACACGCCTCCCTTGAATATGCCGAAGCCTCCCGCAAGGTCAACAGCGGTATCCGCCACCTTGAAAGCTGCCTCTACAGCCGTGTGTTTAGTTGCGAATATCTTGATGACCCAGGCCATGCCGTAGTCCACACCGTTTGACCAGTCTTCCGCGATCTTATCAATTTGTCCCTCGACTGACTCCAGGGCCATCACCATGTCCGCGACAGCATGCTGCACTTCGGCGTTATAGATCATTGAAGGGCGGGACAGCGCGATTGAGGTCTTCGTCTTCAAGGCCTCGACGGTTTCATCGAGTGCGCGTTGACCTATTGCGTAGTAGATGTTCGCAAATCCTACGAGCGCCCACGCGAAAAGGCCGAGCACAAACAGGTCCACACCCGCTGCACCAGCAGGAACGACCCGCGCAATGTGCTCATCTGGCACGAAGGCTCCCTCAAGGTAGGTGTCTTGGCTTGCGGTTGCGCGCATACCAAGAACGTCCCACACGTTTTCATCGATGCGATAGCCCGGCGTGTCGCGCGCCATGAAGGCGTGGACCACTTTGGGCGCATCCGGGTCGCTGGTGTCCAAGCCATGAAGCCCAAGTCGAGTCCAAACAGGAGTGAGGCTGCCAAACGACTTGTGGCCCGTGAAGCGATAGCCGCCATCCACACGCTCGGCTTTCGTCGTCGAGAGAAGTATGGGGATGTCGTTGCCGCGCTCGGCGTGGCCCGCAGCAAAAATCGCGCCTTCCGCCGCTTCGCGTAGCAGCCACTCAAGCGACTTGTCGCCGGAGCGCCATACGTCTGCCGAAAGGCCGGTCCAGTAGATGTGCATGTTCAACGCCAATGCCGTAGGCGCTGCGTGGTAGGCGAGGTGACGGGTCTCCCGCATTACCTCTGCAAAAGACATGCCGAGGCCACCCAACTCTTTAGGAACAGCCATCTTGAGGTAGTCCGTCTGTTTTATCTCGTCGAAGTCTTCCTGGAAAAAGCGGTTCTCCCTGTCGTACATCGGCGCGCGCTCAGCGCATCGAGCCAGGAGTTCGTCCGATAATATGTATTGGTTTGTAGCTGTTGCCATGATCCCCTTCCTCATATTATTTTGATTTCGCAGTACTGAACTTAGTGGGTGATGGAGTCTAACGAGACGCTTAATCCATGTTTCCCAAAAGGAATCCAGTGCTTGCGTAAACGCACGGTCCTGCGACGGCACAACTGTACGATTGCACTCCGATGTTGTCAATTGCCATCCAAGATGCTCCATTTATCCTCATAGTGCGGGCTAGCCACTCCGAACCACCTACAAGAGTGCTGGAACGGCTCTTTCTGACCATACTCGCCCAAAAGGTGGCGCACCTTGCCCAGGGCAGCCTCGATCTGATCACGATTCCGTTCGCTCCGCCGGTGACTATCGCGACCCTGCCTTTGAGTGCCAACGCTTCGCTCCTGTGACTGAGTGGCCCCAATCCTACCATTTTTTTGTTTACCGTTTTTTGCTTGCCGGTTCCTCGTACTGTGAACGGGCGATGTCCTGTGTGCCGCCCATCCAAGAAACTTTCGGGTAAAATCGCGTAAGGATAGCTGCGAAAACGAATCCTATTCAAGCGAGGCAAGTATTGAGCAGAGGAATCTCTTATTCTGTAGACGAAAAAATATTCGAAAATTTTCCCGGCTACGTACGGGGCGTGGTCGTCGCTTCGGGCGTCACGAACGTCGAATCGCCGGCGACGCTGGTCGCGCTGCTACGAGACGCCGAGGACGCCCTGCGATCTCAGGTCAGCGTCGAGCGCGTGGCCGAGCATCCCAGGATCGCGAGCTGGCGCGAGGCTTTTCGGTCTTTCGGCGCGCGGCCCAGCGACTATCGCTCGTCCATCGAGGCCATGGCCCGGCGCGTCCTCAGGGGCCATGAGCTGCCGTCGATCAACGCGCTGGTGGACATCGGCAACATCGTATCCCTGCGGCACATGATTCCCGTGGGCGGGCACGACTTCGGCGTCATGCGGGCCGACGTCGCGCTCCGTTTCGCGACGGGCGCCGAGGTGTTCCTTGCCATTGGCTCAGACGAAGCGGAGCACCCCGAGCCGGGCGAGGTCGTCTTCGCGGAGGGAGACACGGTCTTGACTCGGCGCTGGGTCTGGCGTGCGTATATTGGATAAACGGCTTTGGTATCTTGTTGTACGGGCTCAAGACCTTTCAAGTGACCGGATTTTGGTACTATTTGCCACTGGTGCTGATGTTCATGCCCCAGTTTGGCGCGCCCATCTTGCTGACCTCGCTCGGTTTCTTCGACACATGGTGGGAGCTGCGGCGCAGGATGGACTTGGCCGCGGCCCGGCGCAAAGACCAGGACAACGAGAACAGTTGAGCAACGAAGATTTGCAGCCGCCCCATTGCGGGCGGCGGCGGAAAGCAATAACGGACTTCACAACCGGCGGCCACGCCGCCACGGCAGGAGCAGGAACGATGAAGATCATCCTGAGCGAGGATGTGGACAACCTCGGCGAGATGGGCCAGACGGTAAACGTCGCGCCCGGCTATGCGCGGAACTACCTCATCCCCCGCAAGCTGGCCGTGCTAGC
>JADFQF010000056.1 GCA_022561955.1 Chloroflexota bacterium
CGGCTAGATTATCCAAAATCACGGTCACCATTATTCGGGTGCCTTTGATGCATGCCTTGCCGTGACATATCTCAGGGTCAACTGTGATGCGCTCCATCAAGTCCATTTTTCTACCCTAACCTTCGCCCGTTAAGCTCGACTTCTCGCCGAATTTTAGCACACACCCGGCTTCTACCCATCGTCCTTGTCTTGCAGCCCGAAGGCCTCCGCTACCAGCTCGTAGGAGCGGACCCTGTCCGCGAAGCTGAAGCAGATCGTGACGATGCCGATGTCGTCCGTCTTATAGCTCTCGGCGACGGCTTCGATCTTCTGCTTGACCGTTTCCGGGTCGCCGTCGACGTAGCTCTCCCGCAGCGAGCTGATGTATGCGTGCTCGTCCGGGCGGAACTGGTAGAGCAGCGCCTCTTCGATCGGCGGCACGCCCTCGCGGATGCCCTGCACCGACTTGACCCTGGAGACGTTGCGGCTGGACGATATTCTGATCGCGTCGGCCTCGGTCTCGGCGCAGAGGACCTGAAGGGTCACGTTCAGCTTAGGCTCCTCCAGGTGGGCCGACGGACGAAAGTTCTTGCGGTACATCTCCGCGATCACCGGCCCCTGCTCCACGGCGAGCCCAAAGAAGTGAGCGAAGCTGAAGGGAAGACCCATCTCGGCCGCCATCGCCGCGCTGTCCATCCTCGAGCCCAGCAGCCAGACATCCGGCACGGTGTAGTCTCCGGGCCCGACCCGCAATTCGCCAAAGGGGTGCTCATCTTGGATTCCGCCGTTCAGATGGGCCACGAGGTGCTCGACCTGCTCGGTGTATCGGCTGATGTCGTTCTGAGGCCTTGGGTACGAGAGCGCGGCGGCCGTAAGCTGGTCGCTTCCCGGAGCCCTTCCCACTCCGAGGTCTATGCGGCCCGGGTACAGGGTCTCCAGCATGCGAAAAGTCTCGGCCACCTTGAAGGAGCTGTAGTGGGAGAGCATGACGCCGCCGCTGCCGACTCGAATTCTTTCGGTGCGCGCCGCGATCTGCCCGACCATCGTCTCCGGGCTCGTTCCGGCGAAGTTGCCGACGCTGTGGTGCTCCGCGACCCAGAAGCGCTGATAGCCCAGCCTCTCCGTGACTCTGGCAAGCTCGATCGTCTCCCACAGCGCATCGGCCGCGGTGCCGCCCTTCCTCACGGGCGACTGGTCTACGACGCTGAGCCTTAGTTTCCCCTGCACTCGCGAAATTACCTCTCGTTTTGGTGTCTCCCGATACAGGGATTATACATTCTCAGCGCAAGAAGCCCCGAAAATGTCCGGCGAAGCGCGCGCCGTGGACTGTCGGCGATGTCGGCGATGTGCACGAGTCTACTTCGTAAAGGTATAATGGCGTGGATTTAAGGCCCCGCGCGAAGAATACGCCAATAGGAACCATCGGATGATCAAAGACTTCTCCGTTCTCTACGTCGGCCAAATCGAATTGGAAAACGTGGGTAGCGACGGCACCCCCGCCGACGAACGCATATACGAAAACGACCGACTGGTCGAGACGTTCGACAGCGCGACGCAACTTGCTAAGCTCATGGACGAGAGCGGCTTCCATACCCTCTGGTTCGCAGAGCACCACTTCCAGAGGGAGGGGTACGAGTGCATCCCAAACATAATTCTGTTGGGGACCCACCTGGCCTCCAAGACCGAGCGCCTGAAGTTCGGCTGCGCCTTCAACGTGGTGCCGGAGTGGCACCCTATTCGTCTGGCCGAAGACTACGCCATGGCGGATATACTCACCGACGGCCGCATCGTTTTCGGCGTGGGCCGCGGCTACCAGAGTCGGGAGGTGGAGACCTTCGGCGCACCTCTGATCGATAACGACGCCAACCGCGAGCTGTTCGAAGAGCAGATGGAGATCATCTTCAAGGCGTTCAACGAGGAGTCCTTTTCCCACCGGGGCAAGCACTACACGATTCCGGCGGAGGTACCCTTTCGAGGCTACGACGTGAAGGACATCACCGTCGTCCCTCGCCCCAAGAACCTGCCCGTGGAGATGTGGCAGCCCATCGTAAGCGGGCGGACCATTGACTTCATCGCAAGGAACGGCATCAAGGGCGTCGTGGGGCTGACGGGCGCGCCGCTGGTGGAGCAGGTGTTCACCCAGTTTAGGGACGCGTGCGCACAGCACGGACGTGACCTGGAGATGGGCGGGGACATCTCCCTGGAGGTAGGCTTCTACATCGCAGGCAGCCGGCAGGAGGCGATGGACCGCCTGCGGCCGTACCACGACGAGCGCTACAAGTGGTTCGCGCCCTTCGGCTTCGTTCGGTACGTGGACGAGGAGGGCCGGCCCTGGGGCACGCCGGGGGCGCCCGCCCGCGTCCCTCGCATCGAGGACGGCGTGCAGCAGCGGGCGTGGATTTGCGGCACGGCCGAGGAGTTCGTGGATTTCCTTCGCGACCTGGAGCAAAAATATCCCGGCCTGGAGCACATCATGCTGCACTGGGCAGAGGGCATGCCTCGCGCCGAGTTCATGGAGCAGCTCTCGATATTCTCCAAAGAGGTGATGCCTGCGTTCGTTAACAGGTGACAGGCCCCGGGCAAAAAATCCACGTTTGCGATGAGCCGGTTGGAACGCGCAGGCAAAAAGGGAGGCGATGGAAACGATAGAAGCAAATCCCAACCCCTTCGGTGGAATCGTCATCAACCACCACAGGTTGACGTCGGACCCCGAAGAGTTCAGACCACAGCTTTACCACTCAATCGACGAGTGGAAGGAGCAGAGCTACAAGGTCGCCTGGCTGGAGGTCCCGATATCCAAGGCCGCGCTGGTGCCCGTTGCCGTGGAGGCCGGGTTCACCTATCATCACGCCTCCGAGGAGTACCTCATGCTGACCATGCAGCTTGATAATGGCGCGTACGTGCCGCCATTCGCTTCTCATTACATAGGCGCTGGAGGCGTCGTGCTCAGCAAAGAGCGCGAGCTGCTGGTCGTATCCGAGAGGCATCGGCGTCGAGGACGGGGCCCGGCGTACAAGCTCCCCGGCGGCGCGCTGCTCCCCGGCGAGCACCTCGTGGATGGAGTGATTCGAGAGGTGCTGGAAGAGACCGGCGTCGAGACGAAATTCGAGGCGCTGGTCTGCTTCAGGCACTGGCACGGCTACCGGTACGGCAAGTCGGATATCTATTTCGTGTCCCGTCTGTCGCCCCTGACGAAGGAGATCACGATGCAGGAGGAGGAGCTGGAGGAGTGCCTGTGGATGCCCGTTGACGACTTCCTCAGCGATGACGGCATAAGCGACTTCAACAAGCGCATCGTTAATGCGGCGTTGAACACCCCTGGTCTGGAGCCGAGCTTCATCGAGGGCTACGGAGACGAGCGGCAGTACGAGTTCTTCATGCCCCCGGAGCTAGCGTAGGCCCCACGATTCGAAATCATGTTCGGCCGCAGCAGATAGAAAAGTAGCAGTGAATAAAGGGGAGAAAAAATGGCACGGGGAGATGATCTCAAACAGCGAATCCGAAACGGAGACCTCATCATCGGGGTATCCGCTCCAATAGACGCCACCAAGAGCCGGCTGGAAGACATCCTTGGCAAGGACGACTACGGCTTCGTTTCGACCGACAGCCAGCATTCCGCCTTCAACGAGGAGACGCTGGTGCGCTTCTGCTCCTTCGCGGAAGAATTGGATATGCCGGTCCAGTTCCGCATCAAGAACACTCGCCACACGTACCAGATCGGCAACCTGCTGGACCTGGGCCCGCTGGGGATAGAGGTGCCGCTGGTGAACGACATGGCGGTCGTCGACGATGCCATCGAGAACTTCTACTACCCCCAGGTCGGCAAACGGAGCTGGGGCGGCACCGTCCGCTACGGCATACAAGGGCGTGAAGACCGGCTGACGTACGCCGACTGGTGGAACGGCCGTGGAATCCTCTGTCTGCAGGTGGAGACCATCAGCACCGTGACCAACGCCCGCCAGTATGCGAAGCAAGGAATCGACTGCTTCACGTGGGGCCCCGCGGACCTCAGCTTCGATCTGGAGGCGCATCCGCAGCACCCCTTCAGGAGCGTGGACGACTGCCTTCAGCACGTGCTCAAGCAGATAGAGGGCATGGACACGAAGGTCTCCTTCCGCAGCTACGACCACAACCTGCGCAACAAGTACATAGACATGGGCGTGACGGTCCTGATGGAGCGCCCCAAGCCTTAGTCGATGCGCCGAAGTAGTGCACTAGAATACGTCCGCCCTGCCCGACCCGTTTATCGGTATATCTTCAGACCCCGAAGATTCGGGGAGCCTGGTAATCCGTTCGTCCTGTCCGACTCGTTTGACGGTATAACTTCGGACTCCGCCTGTGCGGAGGGCGTGTCGAAGGATGAACAGTCTTGAGCAGAGAAGGAGTCTCATGAATCTCACCGAACGCAGAGAACGATACCGAGCCATCCTCGCGGGCGACGTGTGCGAGCACCCAGCGTCCATATTCGATCCCATCTCGGCCCGCATCGCCGAGGACCTGGGATTCGACATCGGCATGCTGGCGGGCTCCATAGCGTCGTTCACGGTGCTGGGCGCGCCCGACATCATCGTGCTGACACTGACAGAGTTCGCCCAGCAGATACGCCGCATCACCCGCGCGGGCAACATCAGCCTCATGGTCGACGCCGACCACGGCTACGGCAACGCCCTGAACGTCAAGCGCACCGTCGAAGAGCTCGAAGCCGCCGGGGTCTCGGCCCTGTCCATCGAGGACACCGAGCTTCCGACACCCTTTGGTCAGTCCGGAGGGAACGCGCTGATTTCGCTGGGAGAGGGCGTCGGGAAGATGAAGGCGGCGCTGGAGGGTCGTCAGGACCCCAGCACGGTCATCATCGGCCGGACCAGCGCGCTGGCGATCGCCGGCATCCCCGAGACGATAGAGCGCGTCAAAGCCTACGAAAAGGCGGGCGTGGACGCCATCTTCCTGGCCGGCGCGAGCACCCGAGAGCAAGTAGAAGCCGTGAACGCCGAGATCGACCTGCCGCTCATACTTGGCGGAACGACCGACGAGCTGTCCGACAAGCAGTATCTTGGAGCAAACGGCGTGCGCGTGGCCCTGCAGGGCCATTCTCCGTTCGGGTCAGCGGTTCAGGCCGTTTACACCACCCTCAAAGCTCTGCGCGACGGTGTGGACCCCAAGGACCTTCAGGGCCTGCCGTCGGCGGAGCTCATGGCGCAGGTGACGCGCAAGGCGGACTACGACCGCTGGGCCAAGGACTTCTTGGCCTAGCCTACTCTCGAGCCCAAGGAGCGAACATTGAGCACGGAGGAAACCGAGGCCCTTCTCAAAGAGGCCCGGGAGAAACGGGGCTACAGCCTCGAGATGCACCGCATCCTCGCCGAGAACGACCCGGAGTGGACCAAGAAGTACGGGGAGTTCATCGACGCCACGTACACGGGCCAGCGACTTCTGGACCGCAAGACCAAGGAGCTGCTGCAGATCGTCGTGGAGGCCGCGTTGCGCGCCGACGTGGACCAGATCGGCGCTCACATACGCGTCGCGATGGAGCACGGGGCCACTCCCCAGGAGATACTCGAAGCGCTGGAAACCGTCATCATGCCCATGGGGGGACTGGCGTTCCGTCGCGGGGTTCAGGCGTGGGCCGCCGAGACCGGGCTTGGCTCCGAATAAATCCCAGCCATCGGCTGATTCTAAGGGATGCAATAGCTAACAGTGGGACGGCTGATCGATGAGTGGTGTAAATGTCTGAAAGTAGACCCGGCGCGCTACAGGGCATAAAGGTCATCGACTGGACGATATGGCAGTTTGGCCCCATCGCGTCCACGATGCTCGGCGACCTTGGTGCGGATGTCATCAAAGTCGAATCGCTGGACGGCGACCCCGGGCGCACGGTGTTCGCCGCGGGCGGCGTGGACCGTAGCCTCGCCGGCGGTCGAAACGCCTACTTCGAGGCCAACCAGCGCAACAAGCGCAGCATCGCCCTGGACCTCAAGCAGCCGGAAGGCGTCGAGGTCGTACACAAGCTCACGGGCGACGCCGACGTGTTCGTTCAGAATTTTCGAAAGGGCGTGGCGGAGCGGCTAGGTCTGGGCTACGAGAAGATCAGGGAAATCAACCCCATGATAATCTACGGCTCGGGTTCCGGCTATGGACTCGAAGGCCCCGACTCCCACCTGCCCGCACTGGACTCGGCGGCGCAGGCTCGAAGCGGCCTCATGTACGCGACGGGTCCCGACGGAGCCGAGCCTTACCCGGTCCAGGGCGTCATCGGCGACCAGATTGGCGGCATAACGCTGGGTTGGGGCATACTGGCGGCGCTGGTGGCGCGAACACTGCACGGCGTGGGCCAGAGGGTGGATACCTCGCACCTCAGCAGCTCGATGTGGCTGCAGGGCCTGGCCGTGAGCATGGGCCTGCTGACGGAGCACAAACCCAAGTCGGAGATCAATCTCAGCGCCAGCATCGGGCGCAGCGACGCTTACAACCCGCTGGCGAATTTTTACCTGTGCAAGGGCGGTCGCTGGATCATGCTCGCTAACTTCCAGGCCGACCGCTACTGGTCTTCGTTCGCACGGGCCGTCGGTATCGAAGAGCTTGTGGACGACCCTCGCTTCGTGGACACCTACGCCAGGGGAGACAACAGGCACGAGCTCATACGTATTCTGGACGGTAAATTCGCGGACAAGACCTACGAGGAGTGGGAGTCGATTCTTAACGAGTCCGGCGACTTCATCTTCTCTCCGGTAAGGCACCTGTCGGAGCTGAAGGACGACCCTCAGGTGATCGCCAACGGCTACATCGCCGAGGTCGAGCATCCTGTTCTTGGCCACGTCAAGCTGGCCGACCACCCGATTCGATACAGCGAGACGCCCCACAGCATCCGCAGCGTCGCGCCCGAGCTGGGCCAGCACACTGAGGAAGTGCTGCTGGAGCTCGGGTACTCCTGGGAGGACATCGGGTCGCTGCAGGAAAAGGGCGTGATCCTGTGATTCGCCGCCCTCTGTCATTCTGGGTGAAGCGCAGCGGAATGAGGAATCTAAGGCGACGCAGATATAACATTGAGTCGGTTATTCCACACTGTAATACACTAACTCCGGAGTAGTGCGTGTAATGGATATGATGCGCCCTAGATTCTTCGCTTCGGCTCAGAATGACAACTTGCGTGCCACCCTCTGTCATTCCGAGAAGTGTAACGACGAGGAATCTAGAGTGTTGGGTATCGCGACAGTAGATTTAATGGATATGATCCGACAGAAGCCGATGGGCGATTGACAGAGTATTGGGCGTAGCCTAGCCTGAAGACAGCACTGCTCAACGGAGGTCCGGCCACTCAGATGACGATTCTTGTCACAGGCTGCGCGGGATTCATCGCATCCAACGTCTGCCGCCTTCTGCTCGACGACGGCGAGTCTGTAGTGGGCGTGGACAACCTCAACGACGCCTACGACGTGCGCATCAAGCACTGGCGAATGGCGCCGCTGACCGCCCACGCCAACTTCCGCTTCTACCAGCGCGACATTTCGGACCTAGGGGGCATAAAGTCGGTCTTCGTCAATCAGAAGACAGGCGAAGACGCCCCGTTCACCAGCGTCATCAACCTTGGGGCAAGGGCAGGCGTACGCTACAGCGTCCAGGACCCATGGGTGTACTTGCAGGCGAATACCCTGGGCACTCTGAATCTGCTGGAGCTTTGCAAGGACTTTGGCGTAAAGAAGTTTGTGCTGTCTTCCACCTCCAGCGTTTACGGTGACGACACGCCTCAGCCTTTCAAGGAAGACAGCAACACCAACAGGCCGCTGTCCCCGTACGCTGCCACTAAGAAGTCCGCCGA
>JADFQF010000057.1 GCA_022561955.1 Chloroflexota bacterium
GAACTGCGACGGTAGCCGGCGCGGATGTTGTTCAGTTCCTTGTGTTCAGCCTGGATTTCCTGAAGGCGCGTTCTCTGTGACTCGAGTTCGGCAGTTATCGTAACAAGCTGGTCACGTGCATTGCGATAGTCTGCCCTCCGGAAGATGTTGGCGATCTCAGTCTGTCTTTTTAGCAGGTCGTTCTTTCGTTGCTTCAGCGAATCGGAAACCTCTTTGACACGTCTGTGATTTTCGCCGAACCGTGTCAGCAGTTCGGCGAGCAAGGGTTCGAGCATTGCGATACTGTCTCTCATTCTCCTTGCAACCGGGTCCCGTTCAATCTGTTCTGAGACGACTTCGTCATATTGACCCTCTGCACGTATTTTGAGGATTTCGACAGTACTGTTAAGACGACTGATATCATTCTCGAGGTCACCGAGGTCGGTTTGCTGGTCTCCGAGCGTCTCGCTGAGGTAGTCGCGGAACGAGCTTTCTCCGAGGTTTCCGAAAGGGGTCCCTTCACGCATTCGTCCCATTTCATCATTGGAAACGTCCAGATCTCTCTTAAGCTTTCCCTCTTGGTCGCGGCGTTTGCTGAGCTGATTCCTGAGGTCAACAGTGGCTTCGTCTCTTTGCTGTGCGAGGAAAAGATCGAGCATTTGATTGACAATGAGTTTGGATTCGGCAGGGCTGCCGCAGGTCATGGAGACGACAAGGTGGACATCATCGCGAGGAGCCCTGGCGCCGAGGTGCCTCTGCAGGTTCTTTACGGCGCGGGGGATATTGGTCTTGTTGCCTTTGATAAATCGTTTGAACCATTTCGTGTTTCGGATTTTATCCTTTCTTAGCAGGTCCAGCAGGGTCCCGAGGCTCTTCATTCTGAGTATCTTGGAATTCCTGAACTGGTCGTAAATGTCCTTGTTGAGGCCGCCCTCGCGAAAGGTCTCGACGGCGATCTCACCGCTGAGGCCCGAGCACCCCGTAAACGCGGCGACCAGGACGCTTCCTACCTCTACCCAGAACAGGTCGAGGCGGAGCTCGTCTCTCCACATCTCGGCTCTCTGGCCTTGGCCGCCTAAAGTAGGCATCAGATAATTCCTCTTTCCTGTCTGTCGTTTTCCTATCGAGCGTGCGCCCGAATACGTCTTGTGAACTCCGAGCGCACGTTAATTCACTCTTCAGCCGGTCTCCCCCGGGAGCCCTTGGCTAGGCCTGGTTCAGGCTCTTGTTGATGCCCGATACCTCACCGACCCAGCGCAATCGCTCGGTATGGTCGAGGGAGAACAGCTGTTGGGCCGGCCAGTGGAGGTAGTAGGCGAGAAACGCCAACTCCTCGTACAGTCGCTCCTGCGGATAGACTGCTATGCCCCCACTGGCGCCATCAGTTCCCCCGGCTCCACCTCGAACTCGGTGCTGCAGCTCGGGCAGGCAACCCGCCCGAGCGACGCGTCTTCGTTGACGCTGCGATACAGCTCCTGGAGGTAGCCGAGGTCGGCCGTGAACATGCGCTCGATCACGCCGGTGTTAACGTCCGAGAGGGTTCCCAGGCTCGTGATTACCCGTGACAGGATCATTATGCTCAGGTACGCCTCGTTGCCCTTCACCCGCGGGTCACGCAGCGGGATGATCTCGTCCATCGCGGTTGCCAGACGCATGGTGCCCTCGCGGTGGACCGAGCCCTCCTGGTCTACGTATCCCTTGGGCAGGTGGAACTCGAACTCTGTTTGCAACATTGTCATTACGCTACCTCCTCAAAAGCCGCCGCCGGCTATGACACTCTCTCGATGTACTCGTGGACGATGGTCAGGGTCTCGATGACTACGTCCTCGGTGTCGGCTCCCAGGTCGCCGGAGGATATGTTCGAGGGCCAACCTCGTTCGAAGTTAAAGCGGGCGACCTCCGTTCCTTCCTGGTCATACATGACGATGGAGCCATCGGTCCTGGCTCCGTTCACGTCGCCGTCTTCCACCTGCTTGCGCCAGGCCCAGAGGTCCAAATTGGACGTGACTCCACGGCTGAGCTCGATATCGCCCCACGTCAACCTTCCAGGTATCTTCCGAATGATCTGCTTGCCACCTTCTCCCACTATGAGGTGGTCCGTGACCGCTGTCTCGGATCCCAGACCGGATACCGAGGTGAAGAAGCCGGCGATGCTACCGCCGAGCTCCAGCGCAAAATTAAAACCTACTAGGGGATCGCCATCGGTTGCTAGTTTTCCGCTAGGCATTGTTCAATTGCTCCTTTCCTAAAATATCTTGACTTACTTAACCTTCCAGCTCGGGAGACCACTGGGCGATGCGGAAGATAACGAACTCGGCCGGCTTCACCGGGGCTATGCCGATTTCCGTCACGACCTGGCCCAGGTCTCTCAACTCCGGAGGGTTGGTCTCCGCGTCGCATTTCACGTAGAAGGCCTCTGACGGAGTTGCTCCGAAAAGGGCTCCGGACCGCCAGACCACCTTGAGGAACGAGCTGACGTCCCTGTTGATCTTGCCCCACAACGACATGTCGTTGGGCTCGAAGACGACCCACTGAGTCCCGCCCTCGATGGACTTCTCCACCATGTTGAACAGGCGCCGGACGTTGATGTAGCGCCAGGACGGGTCGCTGGAAAGCGTTCGGGCGCCCCACACGCGAATGCCCCTGCCGGGGAAGGCTCGTATGCAGTTGATGCCGGCCGGGTTCAGGCCGTCCTGCTCGCCCTTGGTGATCTGCATTTCGACGTCGATCGCGCCGCCCACGACCTCGTTGGCCGGTGCCTTGTGCACGCCGCGAGTGTCGTCGGTGCGCGCCCAGATGCCGGCCATGTGTCCCGATGGCGGCATGAGTATGGGCCTGCCGGTCACCGGATCGAATATCTTGATCCACGGGTAGTAGAGTGCCGCATACGACGAGTCGTAGTTGGCGACATTGACCCGCCAGTTTTCGATCTCCTGCGGGTTCATGCCGGGAGGCGCGTCGAGAATTGCGACTCGGTCTCCCATGCGCTCGCAGTGGCTTATCATCGCGGTCTGAACGGCCTGAACGCCTTCCAGGTCGATCATGCCGGACTGCAACGCGGCCATCAGGTCCGGCGCGATCAGCATCGTCACGTCGTCGGCTGCCTCAAGCCCGCCCATGCCCGTGCGGCTCGCGGCGTTGCCTTCGAAGTCGCTCGGTGCGATCTCCAGCGCCGTCGTCGGTGCCGCGGACGAGAGCTCATAGGTGCCGGCCTGGGGCCTGCGCTCGGCTACGGTGCCGCCCGCGCCCACGTCGGTAACTCTGACCAGGTTGGACCCCGACGAGGTGTCGTTTACGATGGTTTCTACGTTCCGAGCCCCCCGACCACGCCTGAGGGTCAGGTTGTCGAAGACCTCTTCCGTCGAGCCCATGCGGACCGTGACTTTGAACGTATCGTCCGGGGCATCCCCCTCTTCGGGAGGAGTCGCATCGGATACCTCTACGGAGATGCCCGACGCCTCGTCTCCCGTGGCCACCGACGCGAACCTCAGCGTGTCGGCCGGTGAGTCGGCCCGGCTCGGCAAGGCCGCCGTGGCCTGCCCAGGGGACTCGCCCGCGTCATCCTCTGCTCCGAGCCTCACGATGTACGCCCGGCCGCCGCCGTTGTTGAAGTAGCCGTACACCGAGTGGGCGAGGAAGAAGCCCTCCATGAAATCGCCGAAGCCGTCGACGAACTGGGTCCAGTTGGTGACCAGGGTCGGTGTGTTGATCGGGCCCTTCTCAGCGAAGCCCACAAATGCGGCTACGGCGGTAGGCACGCCTTCGATCGGCTTGCTGCCGCCATCGACCTCCTCTACGTAAACTCCTGGTGATAGATATGTAGGTGCCATATCCTGCTCCTTAAATCCTTAAGATTGAATTACTAACCTACTTCGTTGCTCGTTCCGCCTACATGACATACCTCCAGATATCAAAGGCCGACATCGTATTGATTGCTGGGAACTTCGATGCGCTCGCGGCGTTCTTCCATGCCGGGAGCCGTGATGATAAGCGTGTATTCGCCCGGCGGCACGCCGTGGAAGGTGTATCGGCCCTCGTCGTCGGTGACCGCGTCCAGGGCCCTCTCCAACAGGGTGACCGCGACGCCCTCTATTCCCGCCTCCGCGTTGTCCCGCTCGTGAATTCGGCCGCCGAACTGGAGCGGAAGATCGAACAGCTCCGCCTTGCCGGTGGTCTTGTCTATCTGGCCAAGCTTGAACATCGACGTCAGAGCCAGTCCCACCGTGATCTCCTGGCTTATGTCGACGCTGATAGTAAGCCGATAATCCAGGGAGGGCCGGATGTCGCCGTCCAGAGAGCCCCAGTAGTCCGCGGGACTCTGAAGGACCTTGCTGGGGTGACCTATCGCCGTTCGTATCTCCTGGCCGGCCACTTCGCCCCTCAAAAGGTCCTCCGGGATGACGGGGTGCTGAAGCAGGGTGACCAGTACCCTGCCCAGCAGCCTGTGTTCGTCTTCGACGGCATTCGCGAAGGCCGTAATGCTGTAGGCGACGTCAATCCTCACGTCCGGCCTCGACTTGACGGCGGTGTTGTTGTCGCCCCGGCGGACCTGCCACGCGGACGGGTTCCGCAGCTCGAAGTTCTGACGCAGGTCGTACAGGTAGACGTTTACGGTGGGCCTCGCCATTCCCGCCGCCCAGTCCCGCGTGGGCATATCGAAGGAGATATCCACCTCACCGGCGTTCAGGTTTCCCCTCTGGACAAGCAGGTCCCTTATGGATTCATCGAGGTCGGCAAACATTTGGCGTCTTTCCTATACCCTTGCTTCCGATTTCACCAGGTCGAAATACTCTCCGAAATCGCTTTCGACCAGAAGCTTGCCCATCTTCTGGTACTCGCGTCTCGTGGCGGCGATGACGTGGCCCATCTTTATCGAGTCGTTGGCCTGCGCTGCGAGGAAGGCGGAGGACACGGCGATGTTCTTGATATTGCCGCCGGCGATCTTGAATTGCCTCGCCATGAAACCCAGATCGACGCTGGCGTCCTGCGGCGCCTCATCCGGGAATACCATTCGCCATATCTCCAGCCGGTTCTCTTCCTCGGGCATGGGGTAATCGATGACGAAATGCGTCCTGCGAACGAATGCGTCGTCCATGTTCTTGCGGAAGTTTGTCGCCAGTATCACGATCCCCTGGTACTCCTCCATCTTCTGGAGCAGGTAGCTGACCTCGATATTCGCGTAGCGGTCGTGGGAGTCCTTTACCTCGGACCTCTTTCCAAACAGGGCGTCGGCCTCGTCGAAGAACAGAATGGAGTTGCTGTCGTTCGCCTCTCTGAAGATGCGGTCCAGATTCTTTTCCGTCTCGCCGATGTACTTGCTCACGATTCCGGACAGGTCGATCTTGTACAGGTCGAGACCGAGCTCGCCCGCCATGATGTCCGCCGACATCGTCTTACCGGTGCCGGAAACCCCCGCGAACAGGACGTTTAGCCCCTTGCCCAGGTTGGTCTTCTTCTGGAATCCCCACTCGTCATAGACGAGAGACATGTTGGAAAAGTAGCTGCATATTTCGCGAAGCTGCTTCTTCTGGTCGGGAGGGAGGATGATATCGTCCCACATGTAATGAGGCGAGATCTTCTGGGCCAGCTCGGCGAGCTTCTGGTTGGAGTGCATACGCGAGGCGGCGTTTAGGTCTTCTATCGTCAGCCGTCTCTCGGAGCTTGGGCGCAGGCTTAGGTCGTCTTTGACCGTGCTCGCTATCTTGAAGATCTGTCCGCCGTTGAGTCGGAAACGGCCCGCCAACAGCCCGATATCCTCGTCCGAGAGGCCTGCTCGTTCGCCGTCCAGATGCAGGTCCCAGATGAGCCGTCGCTCGGCGTAGTCGGGCGCTGGGACCTCCAGGGTCAGGAGGGCCCGTCCCGGGATCTCCCCTTCGGCCCTCCAGGCACGCTCGCCCAGAAGGAGCGCGAAGCCCCGGAATCTCGAGAGACCGGATGAGATCGCTGCGACGGCGGCCCGGGTCGCATTGTCGTCTTTGATCAGCAGGTGAATGCCGTCGAGGCAGATTGCCGCATCCTGGAGGACCGCTTCTCTGAACGCCGTTACGAGCAGCTCCGAGGCAGGTCCGTCCGACGCCAGCAGGTCCGCCAGGTCGATAATCAAAAGGTCCCGGCCAATGTCCGAGCATATCGCCTTGGCGATCTGTTTCTTGCCGCTACCCTTCTCGCCCACGAGCTGCAGCGTCAAGGCAGACGCCCCAACGTCTCCCGCATTTATGCCGCTGACTATCTTCGTTAGTCGGTCCTGGAACTCTGGCGGGAGAACGACGTCACATCTGGAAGAGGTCTTGGTCGGCTCCAGGTGCCCGTGTGCTCTCACGCGAGCGTCCAGGGCGTCGGAGCCAAGCATATAGTCCATCGCACGGACGTCGGCGATGATGGGGCTGCTCAGGGTGGGGCCGCCCTGCTTATACTGATCGTCCCCCACGCGGACGAGGTGGTTTTCCACCAGGTTAGAGCAGTTCAGGAACAGGTCTCTCTGGGTCAGACGATCGGCAATGCCCTGGCAGAAAAGAGTCAGCGCCAGGTCCAGGGTAGGGCGGCGCTTGTTGATGTCGTCTTGAAGATAGGCGTAGACGGTCTCGAAGCTCAGGTCAATCTCAGGCGCCACGCACAGGACGAGCACCGCGGCCTCGAATTCGCTCAGCCGAAATTTTTCCACGAGGCCCCTAAGTCGTAATTCGCCCCCCGCCTGTGGGCTCATGTCGGTGCGGTCGTTCAGCAACCCGAGGCGCTGGTCCAGGACGGCCTCCAAATGCTGGATTGCGTCTGACTGAGAGAGGTCTTCGGGCGCGATCAGCCGCGAGAGCAATATATCGATCTGCTCCTCGGATACAAAGAGACCCTTGAAGTCCTCGTCCGTCCCGTCTCGAAGCCTTCTCCGATTGACCTCCACGGCCAGCCGAAGACTCAACACCTCTACATGAGCGAGGATATGGTCAATGTTCGTGGCGTAAGGCGCCACGATGTTGCCGGACAACGAATTCCTACCGTTCATAACTGATCTCAGATTCTTCTCTGGCGCATCCAGCCCTTGATGCCCTGCCACCTCTCGCCAAAGTGGACGCCCATTCTTTCCAGGTATAGCGAGATGAATGAGGTGATGCCGTTCATGTCGTCTATGTACTTGCGCTGACGGCTGGGCACGTGGGTGATGTGCCCGCGCCAGGTCGGATCTTCCTTATCGTCGCCCTCCGCACCGTCTTCGAGCCATATCTTGACTACAAATGAGTGGGTGTTCGACTCGAAAGGGTCCATTTCAACCTCGCTCTGGCAGCTCATCAGGTACTGTTTACTCCGTCGGTAGCTGCCGACATATGGCAGACCCTAACATCGAGGGGTCATGCGACCGTCTGCCGAGCATCCTTGCGTTCGTCTTATTGGGCGACTACACGGTGCACATCCGGCGTCTTTGTGGATAGCTGGAAGGGATGCTCGACTGCGAGTAAGGACGAGGACCGGGTCATGCGGTGACAAAAAAAGCCCGCCGGATTTCCGACGGGCCCAAAAAGATTCCTTGGGGTTAAGCTGTCATGCCGGGCTATTCGGCAGGGTAGAGGTCAGCCTTCGGACGCTCGCCGGTACCCGACCCACTGGCATTGATGTATAGCTGGACCTCGTTGTGAAACTCGTTCAGCAGCGATTGAAGCCTGTTTATGTTGCCCACGGGCGCGACGTCCGACACCAGCGTCGGGCGGGCGTCGGGCGGAGCGTCCTGTAGCTGGTCTGACCTGAGCTGC
>JADFQF010000058.1 GCA_022561955.1 Chloroflexota bacterium
GATTGAGTGGAATCGCGAAGGAAGCCTGCGTGGTAGGCCTGACGGGTATCGAAAGGGATCACCTCCAGTTCCAAACCCTGTAAGACTTCCTCGACAGCCTCCACCGGCATGCCGCCCTCAACAAGCTTAGCAACTATCTCTGAAAGGTTCACCGCACTGATAGCTGCTTCCGGAACTGCGTCGGCTACTGCCTCCGCTCCCGGCTCTACGTTAAGCAAAGCCAAAATCGCGGAGGCATCCAGGATGACGTTCACTCTTTGGATGCCTCCGCCCGACGCTCCTGGATCAGTTCGTCAGACAGACTTCGCCCTGCCGCTATGTGGTGTCGAAATATCCCCTGGGCTCGTTTGATCACTGTCCGGCGGGTAAATACCCGCACTTCATCGTCCCTCAAAGATAAGATAAGCTCGTCACCGGTTTTGACACCCAAAGCTTCGCGAAATTCAGCCGGCAGTACGATTCTGCCACCTTGCCCAAGTTTTGTCGTTATGCTCTCCATGTGCCACCTCATTAATAATATACCATCTTTCTTTTAAATGGCATCATAGGTCCAACAGCACGGTACCGCTGTCCAACAAATCTCGGCCGCCGCGCCGGAGAGTCCGCTCGTTCGGCCCATACACGATGATGTCGTGGGTGATGTTCGAGCCGGTGATGTGGACCTCGTCGATGCCGTCGTGCTGGCAGAGGTAGGCACCCACCTCACCGCCGCCGTAGGCCGTCCGCAAGAAGCCATCGCGAATGAACTCCTCGAAGACCTCCTCCTGGAAGGGCGCGACGTACTCGTTGACCGGGTTGAACTTGAGCAGAACCACCTGGTCCTCGAAGAACAGCTTGTGAATCGTGTCGAGTGAGCCAATGCTCGGCACGTTCCCCGCTGCGAGCACCAGGGCCACCTTCCCCTCGGTGGGAATCTCAACCGCGCCACCGCAGGCTGTCAGCGACAACGCCGCCGCGATAGCTGAAATCCAGATTGTTGTCTTCAATTTCGTCACTTTGTTCTACCCTAACTGCACCCCTACGGGCCAGTCGGGACGATTGTAGCCACCTACTCATCGGGACTCGAAGTAGACGAAAGACCCATCGGCAAGATCGAAAGCATTCAAGGCTCAATAACTAACGACGCGGTGCATAGCTCGTCGAGCAGACTCGTGCAGACCGAAGACGAGACATGGTTCGCCGAGCATTTCCCGGTGGCTCTTCCTTCCTTCAGGGCGGGGCTCAGGTCTTTCATATCGGTGCCGTTGATTTCCGACAACGACGTCATCGGAGCACTTTCCATATCATCTACGATTCCGGATGCCTTTGGTACAAGAGACATCGCGGCGGCCGAGCAGGTAGCCACGCAGATTGCCGGAGCGGTTGCCAGCTCTCAGCATTATCTGCAGAGACAGCAGGCGGAGACGGCCCTCGCAGAGAGCATGGAGCTTTACCGCACTCTGCTGGAAAGCGCGCCCGACGGCGTCCTATTGACCACGGAGAGCGGCCAAATCGAGCTGGTAAATGCGCGCATAGAGGAAATGTTCGGATATAGTCGAACTGAGCTCATCGGTGAAAAGATCGAGATTCTAGTTCCCGCAAGTGCGAGAAAAGAACACCACAAGCTCAGATTAGATTACGAGAAAAACCCCAAGACGAGGGGCATGGGCGGACGCCTCGATATTATTGGACTGCGAAAAGACGGCACCGAATTTTCAGTCGACATCACCCTCAGCCCGCTAAGGACCGACAGAGGGCTGCTCGTCACCAGCATCATTCGCGACACGACCGATAGGAGACAACTGGAAGAGCAGCTGCTACATTCGCAAAAGATGGAGGCGGTCGGACAGCTGGCAGGCGGAGTGGCTCACGACTTCAACAACATGCTGTCGGCCATCATCAGCTACACGCACCTCGCCCAGATGAGGAGCGAAAAGGGCAGCCCGATGAGCGAATACCTCGACGAGGTGCGGAAGGCGGCCGACAGAGCCTCCCACCTGACTCGCCAGCTTCTGGCGTTCTCAAGACGTCAGATCGTTGAGCCCAGGTCCCTCAATATCAATGACATCGTATTGGAGCTCAACAATATGCTTCGCCGCCTGATCGGCGAGGACATCGAAATAGTAATGCTGCCCGACTCCGATCTGGGCTTCACCAAGGTCGACCCCGGACAGATGGAACAGGTCATCGTGAACCTGGCCGTGAATAGTCGCGATGCCATGCCGGACGGAGGGAAGCTCACGATATCCACCTTCAATTTCACTATCGACGATGAGAATGCTCTGGACCACTCTGTGAAGGAGAAGGGCGATTACATCGGCCTCAAAGTCGAGGACACCGGCGTGGGCATGAGCGAGGAGGTGAGGGCCCACATATTCGAGCCGTTCTATACCACGAAGGAGGTGGGTAAGGGGACGGGCTTGGGCCTATCCATATGCTACGGCATCGCCGAACAGAACGGAGGATGCATCTCTGTCGAGAGCGAAGTCGGGAAGGGCACGGCCATTACCCTGCTGTTGCCGCGGCTGAAAATAAGCCATGGAGATTCCTCCCGCATGAGCCAGTTGGACACGCTTCCCCAGGGCAAGGAAAAGATACTTCTCGTTGAAGACGAGCCCATGGTCCGAGAGGTTACGGCGCACGTTCTGCGGGAGCAGGGTTACACCGTCGTCGAGGCCGCGAATGGAGTGGAGGCGGTCAGAGCATTTTCCGAAGATACCATAACGGACATCGACCTTCTTCTGACGGACATCGTGATGCCACTCATGAGCGGGCGAGAGCTTGCGGAGAAGGTCAAGCTAATGCACCCTGGGATCAAGGTGCTGTACGCGTCGGGCTATACGGACGACGAAATCGTGCGGCGGGAGATAATGACCGACGACAGACAGTTCATCATGAAGCCCTTCACGCCCCTTACGCTCACGAAGAAAGTGAGAGAGGCCCTGGATCGCCTCCAACCCGTGGGGTAACCGCACCGCCTTTACAGGCTTTTCCTCGAATAGGTTACTCCTTCACCCTCGCCGCAACGACAGTTCCGCAGACACCCTACTTCGCGCCCGGCGCATCTCTCATTGGATTTCACCTCCGGCTTTACAAGGCCTTCCCGACGAGGGCTTTTCATATGTCATAATGCGCCATATAATTCCGATGTTCGTCTATGACTGTCGGGTGAAACGAACACAGCCTTCACGCAGCCGACGGAGATACTCCCCCATCCGACGAACGTTATCTGCATACGAAGAGGTTCGAGATGGCCGATTCCCAGGCGTTCAGACAGGCATGGGGCAAGTTTGCCACCGGCGTATCGGTGGTGACGTCCAAGGAGCGCGACGGCCATATTCACGGCATGGCGGCCAACGGCATCGCCTCGGTGTCGTTGGACCCTATGCTCGTTCTGGTCTGCGTCGGCCACAACCGCAATTCTTACGAGCACATAAAGGGAAGCGGGCGCTTCGCAATCAACATCCTGGCAGAGGACCAGCGCGATATCGCAGAGTACTACGCGATGCCTCAAGAGCAGCGCAAGGACGAGCCGGATGCGACCTTTACCATGACGAAGGCAGGCGGCGCGTTTCTTGATGGAAGCCTCGCAAAGATGGACTGCCGTCTCGTGGACGAATACGTCACCGGCGACCACAGCATTTTTATCGGCGAGGTTGATGAGATAGAGATCGCCGAAGGCAGACCACTGCTATTCAGCGAGGGCAAGTTCCGGCGCTTGGACGCCAATCGGTCCGTCTCTTAGCTTCGGAACTCCCCGGCCGCGTTACCGCATTCAGAGGCCGGGGCTCGAGTCAAGAAACCGCCCGGAGCCTCGGCAGCTCGCTGGAATTTCCCAAAAGAATCTTCGACCTAGCATCCTCGCCAACGGCGGAGTCGGCCTCGGATTGCGGGCGTGGAACGCTCGGCCTAAGAATAGGCCCGGCAAGAGACCGGACCCGGATATTTTTTTCAGCATGAAGGCGCAACATATTTCGGAGAGTATCGGCGACGAACGGAGCTTTAATTGGCACAGGACCGAGAAGAAACGATAGGCTACACCGAAGAATGGGCCGAGGTCGGAGACCTCCGCGTCCGATACCTGGACTGGGGTGGAGACGGACCGACGGTCCTGGCGCTCCACGGACTGGCATCGTCGGCCAACTGGTACGATCTGGTCTGTCCGCTGCTGAGGAATAGTTACAGGGTAATCGCTCCGGACCAGCGAGGCCACGGCAGAACGACTCAGGCGCCGTCGGGCTACGACTGGCAGACGCTGTCTTCCGACGCCGTCGCCCTTCTGGACCATCTTGGCATCGACCGAGCGGTCGTTCTGGGTCACTCCTGGGGCGGCAACGTCGCCATAAATCTCGCGGCCGACGCACCGGACCGAATCGACGCACTCGTCATGATCGACGGCGGCACATTCGGAGCAAGACGCGCCTCCTCGCAGGACTGGACGTGGGAGTATTTCAAAAACCGGGCTGCCCCAAGGGATGTGTCGGGCACGCGTGAGGATTTTCTGAATCGAATGAGTCAACAGCTTTCCATCTGCTGGAACGAGCAGGTCGCGAGAGTGGTCCAGACGATGGTCTGGGAGGATGACTCCGGCCAGATGCACGACATTCTACGTCCCGACAATCACGCGCAGGTGCTCAGAGCCATGTGGGACCACCCCGCATCGGAGACGTGGCCGAACATAAAGTGCCCAACCCTCATAGTTGCGGCGGGGCCCCTTCCCGAAAGGGCCAACTCAGAGTTCGCGGTCTGGAAGCGCGAGGGAGTCGCGGCGGCCTCCATGGCAATCCCCACAAACAGGGTCCGCTGGATTCCCGAGACGATACACGACATCGGTTTCCACAAGCCCCGGGAGCTCGCTCTGGTCATCGACGAGTTTCTCAGCGACGTTCTGCCAAAGTCCTAGCAGGATGATGAAAAATGGGGAGTGCAGAGGGGCCAAGCCCCTTTGCTGGGAGTCTGAGGGTGTCCCTCAGATACAAATTCCCCCTTTTCCTTACTAGAAAGAGTGCCAAAGGGATTGTGGAAAGAGTTTTTCAACACCCTGCTAGGAGCCGGACGCGGAGGCGGGCGCTTGACTCCCCGGCTGAACGGCGCCGTCTGTCTCCGATGAGACCGACGCCACCGCTTCACTGCCTTTCACGGGCTCTTTTTCGGTCTCCTCCTTCTTGAGTCTGTCCGAATACGACATCAGCGAGCTCATGAGCACGTATATGACCCGCAGCACGAATTCCATGGCCACGATGAGTATCAGGTAGTAGAGTATCAGCTCGAAATTGCTCCCGATCTCCTTTATGTTCGCAACGGAGGCGGAGACCGTGGCGAGGATGGAGCTGTCTATCAACATGATGCCAAGCATGGCGAAGGGCAATATCTTGGCCAGGTCCCGCGAAAGGTCCTCGTTATAGTATGCCGCGACCCTGATTGCCCCCACAATCGCCATGGAGACCAGCATCACGTTCTCGACCTGCTGGTCTTGGGACATGAAAGACAGCAGCACCGCCAGGACCAGAAACCAGAAGAAGGCGAATACGGGAAACATGATCAGGTATTTGACCGTGTAAAAGGCCAGGCCTATGGTCTTCCGTACAAACTTGAAGTTCGCGTGGTTATGCTTGGACAGGTCCAGCTTGAATATGTCTTTGGCCGCAAGAAAGCGATAGAACCGGAAGATGAATATGGCGTAAACGGACATCGCCGCGACGAACAGGACCAGGGGCTTCAATATGTCGTAAATCTCATTGATGTTCAGCTGTGGAATGACCATGGCGGACCTCGACGCGCAGGTTTGTGCTCTTGGTTTTCGACCGAGACCTCGGAGTTTCCGGGATTTCAACGAATAATAATACATCCGTCGTGTATGTGCGTTGGTGCTCTTCCAGTTTATTATGGACGGCGCCCGATTCCTCGAATCATCGAAAAAGCCGCTGATTTTCATGA
Organism: Chloroflexota bacterium; assembly: GCA_022561955.1. Next base: position 5,917 of record JADFQF010000058.1, read on the forward strand.
TCGCGCTTGCTTCGGTCATTCGTGCATGGCCGCAGACGCGTTTGACACGGCATCCGCTCGGAACTAAACTCTAACCCGCTCCGTTGGCCGCGATCGTGCGGTGGGGATATTCGTCACGGGTACACGAGGAGAGGCCGGATGTCAGGTATATGGCCCGGAGACACGCAGTGCGCCGTGCTTCTAACCTTCGATCTGGACGGCGTCTCGGCGGCGCTCAACAGGGACCCCGAGGCCCATAAAAAGCCCTCGGCGTTTTCGAGAGTCCAGTTTGGTCTCAACGTGGGCGCCGGGCGTATTCTCGACCTGCTGGACCGCTACGACATACCCTCGACCTTCTTTATCCCCGGCTACACGGCGGAGCGAAACGTGGAGATCGTAGAGGACATCAAGCGCCGGGGCCACGACATCGGCCACCACGGCTATCTTCACGAGCCCGCCGCCACGCTCAGTCCCGAGCAGGAGCTGGAGGTACTGGACAAGGGCCTGGAGATTCTCGAAGGAATCACCGGAGAACGTCCCTGGGGCTACCGCTCACCCTCGCTGGAAATGAGCGACAACACGCTGAGCTTTCTCATTCAGAAGGGGTTCGTGTACGACTCCAGCCAGATGGGACACGACTCGCCTCATTTCGTAGACACGTCGGAGGGACGCATAGTCGAGATTCCCAACGATTGGGCTCAGGGCGACGCGCACTACTATACCTACAATCGGGGCGCCGGCACCCTGAACACGCCTCAGGACGTCTACAAGGCGTGGGAGATGGAGTTCGACGGCGCATACCAGTACGGCAGCGCCCTCATACTCAACATGCATCCGCATACCACGGGGCGGCTCGCCAAGATGGTCGTATTGGAGAAGCTCATCAAGTACATCCGGTCCCACCCGAACGTCGAGTTCATGCGCTGCATAGATGTCGCAAGGGCATGGACCGACGAGGGCATGCGCTAGCAGTTGGATCTGGATTTCGGACTCAAAAAAGGTGGGCGAAAATCTTGACTGTTGGATGGGGAATAATCAGCGCGGGCAATCACCCGGACCGCAAGGTCGTCCCGGCGATGAAGTCGGCCCTGAATACGGACGTCGTGGCCGCCTACAGCCGCTCCATGGACACCGCCCAGGAATTCGCCGGCAGGCACGATATTCCCAACGCCTACGACTCTCTGGATGCGCTGCTGCAGGACCCGAAGGTCGACGCCGTTTTCATATCGTCCCCCAACCAGGTTCACGCGACCCAGGCAATCGCCGCGGCCAAAGCGGGCAAGCACGTCCTGGTCGAGAAGCCGATGGCCACCACCCTACAAGATGCCTCTGACATGGTCCGCGCCTGCAAGGAGGGCGGCGTCAAGCTAGGCGTCGGATTCCAGCTCCGCTATCACCCCGGCCATATCAAGGCCAGAGAGGTGATAGAGAGCGGTTCGCTGGGGGTAATCTCGATGATTCAAGGCCAGTGGTGCCTCGGCCGCCGGGGTGTCGTGGACCCGCCGGTGCGCACGGGACGGAGCGCATGGTGGGGCGATCCGGCTATGATGGGCGGTGCGTCTACCCTAATGGGCACGGGTGTTCACGTGATGGACTTCCTCCAGTTTCTCATGGACGAGCCCATAGTCTCGTGCGCGGCCATAACGGACGGCCAGACCGAGGATAGACCCCTGGA
>JADFQF010000059.1 GCA_022561955.1 Chloroflexota bacterium
TGTCACGGTTGAAGACGAATCCATCGGCTCGATAGGGACTGGACTCGTCGTTTTCATCGGAATATCCTCCGACGATGACGCAGCGGATGCCGACTACCTCGCCAACAAGATAGCCAACCTCAGAATATTCTCCGACGACGAAGGCAGGTTCGATCGCTCGGCCTTAGACCTCGGCGCGGAACTGCTCATCGTCAGCCAGTTTACGCTCTACGCCGACACGCGCAAGGGGCGCAGGCCCAGCTTCACGGACGCCGCGCCCCCCGAGCAGGCCGAGGCCCTTTTCGCCAAGACCGTGGAGATTTTCCGCTCAACGGGACTAAGAGTCGAGACCGGACGCTTCCAGGCGCATATGCTGGTGAACATCGCAAACGACGGCCCGGTTACGATCTACATCGATTCCGCCGAGAGGAAGCAGCCCAGAAGAGGATAGGCCCCCCTGAGCCATCGCGGCGACGGGAATGCCAAGAGGCGCTTGACTGGGCTGACGCGGCGACCAGAAAACATGGGGCGCTCGACTGGGTTAGCGGGGCGACCAGAAAGCCAAAAAACCTTCGGCGATGATTTGCGTCGCAGCCAGTGAATCGGCGGAGACGACGATCACGTGAAAGCCCTCATGGCCGGGGTGGATGCCCGTGGAAGCCGATACGGCGTCGGTGCTAAGACTCCCGGCGAAAACGAGTGCGTCGCTGTCGGGCGACCACGGCGAGTGAGAGTAGGCGTACTGGTCGAAGAACTGGAACACGGTGAGCTGCTCCAGTGACGGCACGAAATCTATGAGAGGCTGGCGAACACCAGTCTCCGCGTCGAGCAGCATCCATCGCAAGACTCCCCTGGTGTCGGAGACTGTCACATAGGCCAGCTTGGTGCTGTCCGGCGACCAGAAGTATGCGAGCATGGGATCATGGATGACTCCGCGCTCCGTGAGATTGTCGCCTTGGATTATGGTGAGAGTCCTGTAGACCAAAAGGCCCTGTCCCTGGTATGCAACCAGCTGGCTGGATTCCGAGAGGGCCAGGAACCTACCGTCGGGTGACCAGAGAAATGCGGGAATCGGCCAGGTTCCTCCGATCTCGGTGAAACTTCCCAGCCGAGAACCCGTGGCCGTCGCCGAAGAGACGACGTAGTCGCTCTGGTTGCCGCCGGTGGCGAAGGTAATCAGTTTGCTCTTCGGGCGCCAGGCGGGCACCCTGTAGCCTGATGCCTCGATGCTGAGCCTCGTGGCCTGAATTTCACCAGCGGTCTTCACTATGAAGTGGTCGATCCCCCTGTGGACCAGCAGGCGGTCCGAGTCGGAGGCCCACGATATCCAGAGAGGTCCGTTGTCCAAAACGAATTCCGCACCCTGGTCGCTACTAAGGTCGTCGATCATGAGTGACAATCCGTCGGCCGTGCCTGCTATGAATGCGAGGCGGCTTCCGTCGGGGGACCAGAGAGGGTAGTGCACGACGCCCTCTGCGAGCAGGCTGGCCACGCCCGGCTCGCCGACGAATATTGCCCTGGTGTTTCCGCCGTCCGTATCGGAGGCGTAAAGATTTATCGTGGGCAGGCCGTCCTCGTCGCTCAGGACTCCCGAATATACGAGCTGTGAGGCGTCCGGTGACCACGTCGGCCACGTGAAGAAGCCCTCTGATTCCGGGCTGACCTGGTTGGACCGCAGCCCGTCGGGCGATATGGTCTGGATCTTGCCCTCGAAGTCGACGTAGGCGATCAGGTCCACGCGGGCTACGACACGAACGTCCTCGCGCACGGCGGCGACGATACCCGCCGTTGCGAGAAGCAAGCCCATTATCACCAGGGCCGCAGCGAATCTGTAAAAGTTCATAATGCTCTAAAGCAGGTCAAGGCTCAGGTCCAGCGCCTTCGACGAGTGGGTCAGGGCTCCCACCGATATCAGGTCCACGCCGGTTGCCGCGACCTGTCGAACGTTTTCAAACGTGATTCCACCCGACGCCTCGGTTACGGCCTTGCCCTCGCAGAGCCGGACCGCCGCCGCCATCTGCTCCGTGTCCATATTGTCCAGCAGCAGTATGCTCGCTCCTGCCTTCAACGCCTCCTCCACCTGTTCCAGGTCCTCGACCTCGACCTCCACGTTAATGGTGTGGGACTTCCTTTCGTGGGCGCTCCTCACGATTTCACCCAGCGACATCCCCGTCGCCTTCAGCGCCTCGATGTGGTTGTCCTTTATCAGGATGCCGTCGCCGAGATTTTGGCGATGGTTGAAGCCTCCGCCCGCCCGTATCGCCTGCTTCTCCAGAGAGCGAAGTCCTGGAGTGGTCTTGCGCGTGTCGATTATTCTCACGTCGTGGCCCTCCACGGCGCTCACGTAGGCAGCGGTGGCTGTCGCGATTCCCGACAGGCGCTGCATGAAGTTGAGCGCGGTGCGTTCTCCCTTGAGTATGGATGCCACGCATCCCTGTATTTCGGCGACGACGGTCCTGTCCTTGACCGGGTCACCGTCGGACATAACGGCCGTGGTCCTCAGATTGGCGTCGATGCGGCTAAAGACCGCCAGGCCCACCTCGATGCCGGCCAGGACGCCGTCGGCCCTAGACAGGACCCGTGCCGTGCCCTGAAGGTCGGACGGTATCAGCAGGTCGGTCGTGGGGTCGCCGATGCCCAGGTCCTCGGAGATCGCCCTCTCGATGAGCTGTTCTACGTCCGGCGCGAGATGTCGCACTTCAATCGGCCTCCCGATGATTTTGCGGCCTGCCTAGGGGCTTAGGTGATTCTTGGGCCGCCGCTATTATAGACAAAGCCCACCTCGTCATGTCTGATGCAGAGATGGGCTTTGGCTTTCGCTTGGGTTCAGGTTGGTTACACAACCGTGAGCATTCGGTCCAAGGCGACTCTGGACTGCTCCGCCGTCTCCTCGTCCACGGAGATCTGGTTTACCACGACGCCCTCGTTCAGGCCGTCCAGCACCCACGAGAGGTACGCAGGGTGTATGCGGTACATCGTCGAGCATGGGCAGACGACCGAGTCGAGGCAGAAGACGGTCTTGTCCGGGTTCTCGGCGGCAAGCCTCTTTATCATGCTTATCTCCGTGCCGACGGCTATGACGCTGCCGGGCGCCGCCTCGCTCACGAAGTTCTTGATGAACTCCGTGGAGCCGTTGTAGTCGGCGGCCTGCACAACCTCCATGGTGCACTCGGGATGGGCCAGGACCTGCACTTCGGGGAACTTCTCCCGTGCCTGCTCTATCTGGTCCACGGTGAACCGTGTGTGGACCGAGCAGTGGCCCTGCCAGAGTATTAGCCTGGCGTTTCGGATCTCGTCCTCGGTGTTGCCGCCCAGGGGCTTGAAGGGGTTCCAGACGATCATCTCTTCCAGATCGACGCCCATCTTCACGCCGGTGTTTCGTCCCAGGTGCTGGTCGGGTATGAACAGCACCCGCTCGCCTTTTTCGTAGGCCCACTTGAACGTGGCCGCCGCGTTGGAAGAAGTGCATACGATGCCGTCGTTGCGTCCGCACAGCGCCTTTATGGCCGCCGTCGAGTTCATGTAGGTTATGGGCGTCACGCCGTGGTCTTCGCCAAGCACGTCCCGCAGGTCGTCCCAGCAGTCCAGCACATCGTCGATGCGGGCCATGTCCGCCATGGAGCAGCCCGCCGTCAAGTTGGGAAGTATTACCTTCTGGTGCGGGGCGCTGAGAATGTCTGCTGTCTCTGCCATGAAGTGCACGCCGCAGAACAGGATGTACTCCGACTCCTTCATGGACGCCGCCAGCAGGGAGAGCTTGAACGAGTCGCCGCGATAGTCGGCGAACTTGATGATCTCGTCCCGCTGGTAGTGATGCCCGAGAATGACCACACGCGAGCCCAGCCTGGCGCGTGCCTCCGTGATGCGGTCGTCCAACTCTTCCGGCGACATGCGCATATAGCTGACGGGCAGCTTCTGCCAGCGTACCCCGGCGCCGAACTCCTCTTCGAGGCTCTTGGCCTTCAGCTCGTCGTCGGTCCGGCAAAAGGCCGACTGCTCTATCTCCGTGATAGGTATGGTTGGCGTCTTCATCTTGACGACCATATAACCCTACTCCCCCGACACCCTAACTTTTCGCTAAAACGGGCGCCAACGACCCCTGCAAGGACCAGGGGCTCGTGTCTTCAATTGAGATGTCCAGCATGCGTCCCTTCACGTCAAAATCCGCGTCGAAGTAAACGAGCTTGTCGTTTCGGTTTCGGCCGAACCACCGGCCGCGTTTTCGCCCCTCGACCAGGACCTCCACTGTCCTGTCCAGGTATGTGGAGTTGATCGACATCGAGATGCTTTCCTGCAACGCGTCCAGAGACTTCAGGCGCGCCCGCTTTTCTTCGTGAGGCACGTCGTCGGTCATCGTTCGGTCCGCAATGGTGCCCTGGCGCGTCGAATAGGCGGCCGTGTGGACCTTGTCGAAGCGTATGTCCCTTATCAGCTCCCGCGTTTTTTCGAACTGAGCGTCGGACTCGCCGGAGAATCCGACTATGACGTCGGTGCTCAGGGACACGTTGGGAATCCGCTCCCTGATCTCCTCTACTTTTCGCCGATATTCGTCGTTGGTGTAGCCCCGCCTCATGCTCGCCAGGACGTCGTCATCGCCCGCCTGGAAGGGCAGATTGATGTGCTCGCACACCTTGTCCAGGCTCGCCACCTTCTCGATGATATGATCGCTCATGTCGTTTGGATGGGACGTCAAGAACCGAATTCTGTCGAGGCCCTCGACCTCGTTCACCGCTTCCAGGAGGTCTCCAAGATCGGGCGCCTCGGGCAGGTCGTGACCGTAAGAGTCGACGTTCTGGCCGAGAAGAGTCACCTCTCTGACTCCTCGCTGTGCCAGCAGCTGCGCCTCGCGGACGATGTCGTCCACGGGCCTGCTCACCTCGCGTCCCCGTCGGTAGGGGATGATGCAGAATGTGCAAAACTTGTCGCAGCCGTGGATTATGGGGATAAACGTCGTGACGTCCGCCCGAGCGACGAGCTGGCCGACGCAGCCGTCCGTGTCGATATCCAAACGCTCGCCGAGCATGTCGATGAGAGGCTGGAACTGCTGTGGACGCATGAATACGTCGACATAGGGGAAGCGTTTCCGGAGCTCGTCGGTCTTGGGGCCGACCATGCAGCCCATCAGGGCGACGACCTTGTCGGGGTATTCCTGCTTCAGCGGCTTCAGGCTGGTGACCATGCCCACGACTTTGTCTTCGGCGCTCTGCCTCACGACGCAGCTATTGAGCACGACCACGTCGGCGGCTTGTGGACTCTCGGTAGGGGACATGCCCATCTGGTCGAGAGCGCTCTCGAGTCGCTCGGAATCGGCCTTGTTCATTTGACAGCCGATCGTCCAAATGTAATATCCGTGCATTAAAGTCCTTAGCTTTCCTGATATACGGTTCTGTGTTTACAAGTTATGGCTTTCCCTGGGTATGAACAGGCTCAGGGCTTAGCTATGAGATGGCGGAGGGAATGGGATTCGAACCCATGAGAGAGCTTACACCCCCTAACCGCTTAGCAGGCGGCCGCACTAGACCTCTATGCGATCCCTCCACTTCTAATTAATATATCAAACATACGCCCCAATTGGCAACGAATAACATTGTGATTTTCGGCACTATTTTGATTCTTGGCTCAGAAACCACCATAATATGCCCGGTTTTCGCACTTTTACGTCAAAACGGCAAATATTTGAGTAGAGATGCCGTCGCCCAAGGGTGAAGTTGCGCGAAAAGCGTCAGTTTAGGGCCTTGTAGGGTGGTTCAGGGGAGTTTTATTGTGAAATTCGGCACTATCTGTGAAACTTTTCACTGCTAGGAAGATTCTCGGCCACCGACTATGGCTTCGTCCGCCTTGGCCTCAAGGTCTTCCTGGCTGCCGACCCAGACCTCTCCACCCTCGAAGAACTCCTTCTTCCAGATGGGCACGATCTGTTTGATGCGGTCAATGCTGTATTTGCAGGCCTCGAAGGCGCTCTCCCTGTGAGGCGAGGCCACGGCGACGACGAGGCTTATGTCGCCAATTTGCAGCCTGCCCAGCCTGTGCGATATCGCTACGTCCTCAACGCCGTAGCGCTCGCGCATCTCGTCCGCGACCACGGCGAGCTGCTTGTCCGCCATGGGGCGGTAGGCCTCGTATTCGAGATAGAGGACCTTGCGACCGCCGGTGGAGTCGCGCGTCGAGCCGAGAAAGGTCACGACGGCGCCGTTGGAGCTTTTCTCGACTCCGGAGGTGATGTCCTGAGGATTCAGGGGCTCGTGGGTTATTTCAATCATGTTTCCCTGCCGTTCTTCAGGGCGATTTCATGCGGACGCCAGCTAAAAGGTATTCTTAGTAGTGACGCCGGACCTCTCCCCCAACAGGTCGATGTGCGGGGCGCTGCTCAATAGGCCCCTCTCCGTCGACGGAGAGGGGGAAGGGGGAGAGGTCAGACTGCATTCCGCATAGCTAACCCTTGCTTTTCAATCATGTCCTTCGACACGCTCAATACGAGCGGGTCTGGAAAATGCCCCACCGCTCACGGGCGGTATGAGCGCCACCTCATCGCCGTCGCTGAGCCGAAAATCGTGCTCCTGGAACTCCTGGTTGACGGCCACCATGAGCCTCGACGCGTCGCCCGTGACCCTGGGATACAGCCGAAGCACCTCGGAGGTCGCCGACGCCACCGTGGCGTCTTCCGGCAGCTCCATCTCGAAGCCTGAGCGTCCCGCCTTTTCCTTGTAGCTCGCGAACAGCTTTACGGTGACCCTCAAGGCCTCCGCTCCTTCGTCATCGGTCTGACATGAATTATATCATGGCGGTCCGCAACAGCGGGGCGGAGGCGCGATAATTACAGCGTTCCCTACTAGAGCGAAACCCTCATAATGACTGAAAAATTACCGCCCGATGGCGTACGTGTCGCGGCGCGGGTCGGCACCGCCCTTGAGCACGCCCGATTCCCCGTCGACGACGATGCCGGAGAGCGCTCCCATGCTCGGCGACCAGTCGTTGATGACTCGCATGTCGTGACCCCGCTTTTCCAGGTCGGCCGCAACGTCGCCTGAGACGCGGCCCTCAACTTCCATGCGGCCCGGCAGGTACGTGTGAGGCCAGAACGAGTTGGGGTAGTTCCAGGGGATGAACCTCGGCTGCTCGATGGCCTGCTGCGGGTCCATGCCGAACTGCGTCACGTTCAGGAATAGCTGCAGCATCGCCGGGCACTGGGCGTCTCCTCCCGGCGTGCCGAAGGGCATGAACAGCTTGCCGTTCTTGAACGCCATGGCGGGATTGGGCGTCAGGCGAGGTCGCTTCCACGGCTGAAGACTCGACGCGTGGTCGGGGTCGAGCCAGTTCTGGGAGCCCCTGCCAGAGATGATGAAGCCCAGGCCGTCGACGATTGGCGTGCCGAACACGCCGTCGCTGGGCGTCGCCGAGAATGCGTTGCCCCACTTGTCGACGACGCACGTGTAGCTCGTGTCCTGCTCTTGTTCACCTGGGACGGGCCTTAGCTTTTGGGC
>JADFQF010000060.1 GCA_022561955.1 Chloroflexota bacterium
CAGCGTCTGATAGTCGGCCTCTTCGAGCCAGGAGCATAGGACCTACCTGATCATGTCCTCATCCTCGACTATTAGAATCTTTTCAGACATGTGTAACCTCGCGACTGGACAGGATTCCCCCTCGACAAAATCCCGCCCCAGCGGGACGGGATTTCGGTGCTCCGATTAATTGCCGACTCGAGAGCGGCTAGTCGCTCATTCCAACCGCCATCGGCAGTTCCACTTCACTGGGGTCCACTTCGGCTTGCCGAGGTGATACCTCTGCCATCGGCAGCCTGACGGCAACCGTGGTCCCGGATCCCAGCTCGCTGTTTACGATAATCTCGCCACCGTGTGCGTCAATGATCTGGTGGCAGGTGTACAGGCCGAGCCCCATGCCCACGCGATTGTCCACTTCCTTGCTGGATACGAAGGGCTCGAATAGCCTTGCCTTGACCTCGTCCGTCATGCCGGTGCCGTCGTCCTGGACGTAAGCGACAGCGTGTTCGCCTTCAATCTTGCACCCGATCGTAATGCTTCCCCAATCCGCTATGGCCTCGGCGGAGTTCGCCAGCAGGTTCACGAAGACCTGCTGCAGCCGAGAGGGTACGACGTTAACGACGGGAGCGTCCTGATATTCCCGTATTATTCTCAGGGACTTGCCCTTCTTGCCCATCAGCACTATCGCCCCGTCTACCACTTCGCTCAAGACGACGTCCTTCCGCTCCTCACTGGGCTGAGAGTACTCCATGAGGTGGGCCGTGATCTTCGAGATGCGGCCCGCCATCTCCTTGATGTTCCGCACGTACTCGGAGGCTTTCTCCGACGCCAGATGCTTGTCTGCTCCCTTTATCAGAAGGTCCGCCCTACCCGATATCGCAAAGACGGGGTTGTTGATCTCGTGGGCGATGCCGGTCGCCAGCGATCCCACTGAGGCCATCTTGGCGGAGTTGATCAGGTGAGCCTGGAGGCCCTTGAGCTCTTGCAGGTTCTTTTCGAGCTGCTCGGCCATCCTCGTCTTTTCGGCGGCGTCGGTAACTATCTGCCGGAAGCCCCAGAAGGTCAGCACTGCGGGCACGGCTACGATTGCGGCTCCCCACCAGGCGAGGGACATGAGAATGGCGGCAATCAAGCCAATGGCCAGGAATCCCGCTTCCTGAATCGTCTCAAATATGTATGTCTTTCCCCATTGCTCGAAGTAGCCGGTGCCCTTCCTCAGGAGGGCCAGAGTATCGTTGAGCACGGCATTGACGCCAAGGATGGTGAGGCCCGTTGCCGCAATCGGCATCATCTGGGCCGCGGTCAGCGCCAGTGGCGCCGCGGGCGTCTTGAGGCTGTAGAACACGATCCCGGCGGCTCCGACGGTCAACGCGTCGACGCCGGTGTTGAAGACCTGCTCAATTGGCCTTGCGCCGATGAGCTTCTCAGAGATGAGCGTGCCGACGGCCGCTATGGCAATGGCCTCGATGGGGTGCACCAGCAGGACTGCGATGTAGAAAGGCACTACCCTTAGAGAAGCGTCCGCCACACTGGAAAGCTGGATTGGGAACCGGCCCGCCACTACGACGAGGACCGTTAAAAAGGCCAGCTTCCAGATTGGCGTGAAGCCTGTTGCCAGGGGCCACATTTGAAAGGCGATCAGCGCCACGGATATGGCGGCTATCACCACTATGACCGTATAAATTTTGCTGCGGACTTCTTTATTCATAGCGATCTGAATTAGCTTAAAGATTGATCTGCTCAAATTTTTAGGTGGCTATCGGACAGGGACAATCCCGCCCGATAGCCATCTTTTACCACTGGTTCGGGTTTACCCTTAGCCCCAACTGCTGCGTCGGCCACTGGGACCCATGTCGTCCTTGTCCTTCTTTTTGCCACGCTTGGCGTCAATGTCGGACGTGCTGTCGGCCTGCGACATGATCGAGTCATAATCCGTCGCGGCCTCTGCGGACGGCACATACGCTACGCCGGGAACCAGGGAAGCGCCAAAGAAAGCTACCACCAGAGCAGTAGATCCTACGACGACCTTTGCCTTCTTAATCCACCTTCTCATTTCAGTCCTCCTTCCAAAATCCTTTGCTTACGTTTATCCGACTACTTAAATGGATTCCCCGTTAGTCGGGAGCCGCCACTTCATACGGCGTTTTCAACCTCTGGGGGCGTTTCGGTAACCGTACCAGGATTAAGGTGTGCAAAGAGTATGCGGAAGGTTGGGAAGCCAAAACCTGTGCTTATGATAATCATAGGCCAGGCTAACAATGGGGGTGGAGCCCTGTGACACCACGAAAATAGGCCTGCGGTTTCATGCAGTCAGATCCGCAGGCCCTCAGATTACCAGGATATTACGGCCGGAACGTGTGCGTCGATGTGGGCTTCGGGTTGCCGACGTTTGCCCGTCAGCCTCTGCCGAGGTATAGCTGAGTCGTGGGCAAGACTATGGACTCCAGCATGTTGACGTTGGGCGGCAGCGCGGCCATCGTTAGCGCGACGGCGGCGATGTCCTCCGGCTGCATCATGGGCTCATGGTCGGCCGGGTTAGTGCTCCCTATCCGGCTCTCCTTGTCGACGTTTCCGGGGTGGAGAATGCTGGTGACGACGCCGAACTCTCTGCCCTCCAGAGCCATCGACTTGGTCAGCCCAACCAGAGCGTGCTTGGTGGTCGTGTAGGGTGCGGTGCCGGACCTGGTCATCTGGGCCGAGATGCTGCCGATGTTTATTATCCGGCCCTCGCCCTGGCGTCGCATGACCTTCATCGCCTCGCGCCCACACAAAAAGACGCCGGTCAGATTGACGTCGATGACCTTCTGCCACGTTTCCAGCGTAAGCTCGTCGAAGGGCCCTCCGTCGAATATGCCGGAGTTGCTCACCATTATGTCCAGCCTGCCGTACTCGTCCACGGTCTTACGGACCAAGTCGATGACCTGGCCTTCTACAGTCACGTCCGTAGGCAGCACCATCGCCGTCCCGCCGGCCGCCTTCAGCTCCTCGGCGGTCTTTTCGAGGGTAGCCCTGTTCCGAGATGCCAGAACGATCTTCGCCCCCTCCCTGGAATAGGTCTTCGCTATCCCCTTGCCTATACCGGTGCCCGCTCCGGTAATGATGGCGATCTTTCCTTCCAGCAAGCCCATTAGGTTCTCCTTTTGTCAGACGTTTGCGGCCACCCTTTATTTGGCTGAAGATGATAGGCTCCACGAAGTAAACAAACTAGCGGAGATAATGTCAAGCGGCGGCGGAGAATTTGTGAATTCCTTAGAGACCCTTGACAATACCGTCGCACCGGGCATACTACTTCTTCGATGCCCTGGGGCTTAGTAGACCAGGTTCAGCTTTGCGCGATAGAGAATCACCGGACCAGATAGGGTGGAGGCGGACACTCCTTCCCTGAGAGGCATTCGGCTGGAGGTCAAATATGCCGGGACCATTGGATGGCATAAAGATGCTGGAATTCACGGAGATTATCGCAGGACCCTTCGGGGGCATGCTGCTCGGTGACATGGGCGCCGAGATCATTAAGATCGAGCCTACCTGGGGAGAGCCCTGGCGTTTCGCCCAGCAGTTCATCCCCGGCGAGAGCAAGACCTATATGGGCCTCAACCGAAACAAGCGGAGCCTGCCCCTGGACCTTACCAAGCCGGAAGCTCGGGAGATCGTAAACAAGCTCGTCGAGACTACCGACGTCGTCATGATCAACTCCAGGCCAGACGTGCCGTACAACCTTGGAATCGACTACGAGACTCTTTCGGCGATTAACCCGAGGCTCATTTACTGCGAAAACACCGCCTACGGCAGGAAGGGCCCCCACAATTATCGGCCCGGATACGACATCATCGTGCAGGCCGTGTCGGGTCTCATGGCATCCGAGGGCAAGGTAGTCGACGGAGTCCCGCAGCAGATCACGTCAACGGCCGTGGCCGACTTTGCGACGGGCATCGCCATCGCGTGGGCCGTATGCGGCGCTCTCTACAGCCGTGAAAAGACCGGCAAGGGGCAGAAGATAGAGACCACGCTGCTCGGCACTGCGCTTGCGGTGCAGACGAGCAAGTTCATGCAGGTGGCCGCGATTGACGATGAGCCTCGGAAGGACTTCCTCAGGAACCTGAAGGAGCAACGAAGCGCGGGAGTCGGCTACGAAAAAATTCATGAGGACTACACGGGGCAAAACGGTCCCCTGAGAGCCCTCAGGATAGGCAACATCTATTACAGGACTTACCAGGCGAAGGACGGCGTACTGGCCGTTGGCTGCCTTAGCGATCCCCTCCGCAAGAAGCTCTGCGATGTGCTGGAGCTCGAAGATATCCGCTTCGAGCCGGACTACGACCCACAGACCGAGAGGGCCAAAGAGTTCGGTGACGCGCTAATCCTAAAGGCGGAGGCCAGGTTCCTACTGAAAAGCACCGACGAGTGGCTCGCCATCCTGGACGACGTGGGTGTTCCCGCCGGGCCCGTCCGCTTCGTCGAGGAGCTGGTGGACGACGAGCAGGTGCTGGCAAACGACCTCGTCGTCAGTCTGAAACATAGCCTGGCGGGCGACTTGAAGATGGTGGGGCCTCTGCTGAAGATGAGCGAGACGCCGCTGGAGGCCAGGATGGCCTCCCCTGCCCTTGGCGAGCATACGGATTTGATACTCGGCGAGCTGGATTACAGCCCCGAGGCGATAGCTCGACTGAAGGACGCCGGCGTGACTCTCTGAGTATGTCTGGTGTCGCCCGAAGGCCTAAAATCACACAGGGCCTGCTTTTAGGGACCATTATTTGGTTGAAAGAGACCATGCAGGGATTTATAATTAATAGTCGGGTGTATAGTCACTGAGTGGGCGGCTAGACGCCTTCGAGTACCCTCGGACCCTTAGGAGGTAATCACAGAGGAGTATGACCTATATAATCGTGGATCCTTGCGTGGACTTGAAAGATGGAGCCTGCGTGGACGTCTGTCCCGTGGACTGCATCTACACTACGGACGATGATAACCAGTACTATATTAATCCGGATGAGTGTATAGACTGCGCAGCGTGTGAGCCGGTCTGCCCTGTAGTTGCCATCTTCGCGGAGGATGACACGCCCGAGGACCAGAGAAAATTCATCGACATCAATTACGAATATTTTGGAGTCTCTCGCTAGTCGAAAACGCTGACAGAGCCATCGGCTTCTAGAGGACCCCAACGTTGGTAGGCCTCCGGATGCCGATTACGAGGCTGTAGATTCATAGGCCCGGGCGAACTAAAGTAGTCCGGGCCTTGCTTTTGCCCTATCATGTGCAGGTCATAGAGAGTCATCACCCAACGCAGGAGGGCCAAGGATGGTCACCATAGAGTCCACTCCAGAATTCGTATCTAACGTTTACCGGAAGATGGAAAGTAATCTCGAGGTCGTCAGGCGGACCCTGGGAGGGCCTATGGGGCTTGCCGACAAGGTCCTCCTCTCCCATCTGGACGACCCCAACACGACGGACCTGACCCCGGGCGAGAGCTACATAAACCTGCGACCGGACCGCGTGTTACTCCAGGACGTTCTTGGCCAGACGGGCATGCTGCAGTTCATGCAGACGAAGATGGACAAGATTGCCGTGGCGACGACGATCCACTGCGATCACCTGATTCAGGCGCGGGAGGATGGAGTATCAGACCTTCGAGAGTCCCTCGAGGAGAACAGCGAGGTCTACGATTTCCTGCGTTCGGCGGCGGCCAAGTTCGGGGCCGGTTTCTGGGGACCCGGCGCGGGGATAATTCACCAGGTGGCTCTGGAAAACTACGCCTTCCCCGGCGAGCTCATGATCGGGACGGACTCACACACGCCCAACGCCGGTGGGCTCGGCGCATGCTCGGTCGGAGTCGGAGGCGCGGATGCCGTGGAGGTCATGGCCGGCCTGCCCTGGGAGGTCCTCTACCCGAAGCACATCGCCATATTTCTCACCGGCGAGATCAGCGGATGGACGGCGCCGAAAGACGTCATTCTCTACGTTGCGGGACGGCTTACCGTGTCGGGCGCCACCAACGCCATCGTGGAGTACATCGGGCCCGGAG
This sequence comes from Chloroflexota bacterium, assembly GCA_022561955.1. The sequence goes on from JADFQF010000060.1 coordinate 5,999, forward strand.
CCAGAACGATCAGCGCCACGGGCAAGGCTACCATCACCAACATGGGCGCCGAGCTGGGCGCGACTACCTCTATATTCCCTTACGACGAGCGCATGGGCAGGTATCTGAGGGCCACGGGCAGGGGCGACCTTGTCCCCTTGGCCGAGCAGCACAGCCGGCTGCTTGCCCCCGACGAAGAGGTGGAGGCGGACCCCGGCAACTATTACGACCTGGTAGTCGAGCTCGACCTCAGCCGGCTGGAGCCTCACGTGGTCGGTCCCCATTCCCCGGACAGGGCCCGGCCGATATCCAGGATGGCGGCCGAGGTCGCCGACCCGGCAAATGGGTTCGTCGACGAGATATCCTCGGCGCTTATCGGGAGTTGCACGAACTCCTCGTATGAAGACATGAGCAGGGCGGCCGACGTCGCGGAGCAGGCCGCGGCCCACGGTCTCGGAAGCGCGACGCCCTTCATGGTGACTCCGGGGTCGGAGAAGGTCCGGGCGACCATCGAGCGCGACGGCCAGATGGCCTCGCTGATGAAGATCGACGGCACGGTGCTGGCCAACGCCTGCGGGCCCTGCATAGGACAGTGGAAGAGGTCCAAGGAGGCCTCCGATCAACCAAACACGATCGTTACCTCGTACAACCGCAACTTCCCCAGGCGAAACGATGGCCAGCCCACAACGATGAACTTCATCGGCAGCCCGGAGATCGTCACTGCGATGGCGGTTGCCGGACGGCTCTCCTTCAATCCTCTCACCGATGAGTTGCAGGCGGCGGACGGCACGTTTTTTAAGCTCGATCCGCCGAAGCCGGCTCCGGACGTTCCGTCGCAGGGCTTCGAAGAGGGCCGGTCGGACTACGTGGCTCCTCCCGACGACGGCCGCAGCATCGAGCTTAACGTCGACCCCAACAGCGAACGCATTCAGCTCATGCAGCCCTGGCCCGCCTGGGACGGCAACGATTTCAACGATATGCCCGTCCTCATGAAGACCAAGGGCAAGACGACGACCGACCACATCTCGCCCGCGGGGCCCTGGCTTCGGTATCGGGGACACCTGGACAAGTTCAGCGATAATATGTTCATGGGCGCTACGAATGCCTATACCGACGAAGCCGGTAAGGGCGCGAACATCTTGACCGGGGAGAGCGGCCAGGATATCTCCAAGATCGCCCGCGATTACAAGGCCAAAGGCGTCAAGTGGCTGGTCGTTGGGGACTCCAACTACGGAGAGGGGAGCAGCAGGGAGCACGCGGCACTCTCACCGAGGCTACTGGGTGGT
>JADFQF010000061.1 GCA_022561955.1 Chloroflexota bacterium
GCCTGCGGGCCCTGCATAGGACAGTGGAGGAGGTCCCAGGAGGCCTCCGATCACCCCAACACGATCGTTACCTCGTACAATCGCAACTTCCCCAGGCGAAACGACGGCCAACCCACGACGATGAACTTCATCGGTAGCCCTGAGATCGTCACCGCGATGGCCGTCGCCGGGAGGCTCTCCTTCAATCCCCTTACCGATGAGCTGCAGGCGGCCGACGGCACGTCCTTCAAGTTCGATCCGCCAAAGCAAGCACCGGACGTCCCGTCGCAAGGGTTCGAGGAGGGCCGGTCTGCCTACATAGCTCCTCCCGAAGACGGCAGCGGCGTCGAGCTCAGCGTCGATCCCAACAGCGAGCGCATTCAGCTCATGCAGCCCTGGCCCGCATGGGACGGCGACGACTTCAACGACATGCCCGTCCTCATGAAGACCAAGGGCAAGACCACGACCGACCACATCTCGCCCGCGGGACCCTGGCTTCGGTATCGGGGGCACCTGGACAAGTTCAGCGACAATATGTTCATGGGCGCTACGAACGCCTATACGGACGAGGCCGGCAAAGGCAGGAATACCTTGACCGGGGAGGATGGCCAGGCCATCTCCAAGATCGCCCGCGATTACAAGGCTAAGGGCGTCAAGTGGCTGGTCGTCGGGGACTCCAACTACGGCGAGGGGAGCAGCAGAGAGCATGCGGCCCTATCACCCAGGCTACTGGGCGGAGCGGCCGTCATAGCCAGGAGCTTCGCCCGAATTCACGAGTCCAACGTGAAGAAGCAGGGCCTTCTTGCCCTTACGTTCGAGGACCCATCTCACTACGACAAGATTCGCGAAGACGACCGTATCAGCCTCGTTGGCCTTTCCGAATTGGCGTCGGGCAAGCAGGTCAAGTGTATCGTAAGGCACTCCGACGGAAGTGAAGAGACTCTGATGTTGAACCATACATATGCCGACTCTCAGATCGAGTGGTTCAGGCAAGGCTCCGCTCTGAACCTGTTCCACAAGTAGCCTTCTGGTCTCGGGCCGACGCATATCGAGAGGGACGGGTCTCCGGGCCCGTCCCTTCGCTTGCATGCGGATTCTGCGGCCTCTGGGCCTGGCGGGCCTCACCCAGAAATCTCTGGGTGCTTTCACCTACACTGAGAAGCCCTTCGATTTTTCGGCTGCTGGGAAGAACACCCAGTAAGTTTGCTGCCCCCAATTAGTGCCTGCATCCTCCTTCATACAGGAACTCCCCCTCGCAACCATTTGCAAACATTGCGAAAATAGTTAGCACACCGATTACAAACATATCACTCGATAGTCAAACGAGCTGGGCTCTGTGGGGACGCGAGTGATGGGGTGGCGGAGAGGTATGAGGGGATGAATGTTGTAGATCTGGTGATCATCGGCAGCGTGGGCGTGCTGGCGCTCGTCGGCTTCAGGACTGGCGTCCTGAAGCCGGTGTCCGGCCTGGGCGGCTTCGTTATGGGTGCGCTCGTAGGATTTCAACTCTACTCAGAGGTCGCCGTCCTTCTTGAAGGGTTCATAGGCAACGCCATCATGCGGAATATCCTGGCGTACGCCGGCATCGTGCTCGTCATCGCCGGACTCAGCAAGGTTGTCACGATGATGTTCAGGCCCTTCCTTTCCTCCATCTTCAGTGGATGGATGGACCGCGCGGCCGGCGCAATGGGTGGCGCGCTCATAGGCCTAGCCGTCGTCGGCACGATGGTATATCTGATTTCCGGGGCAAACGTCGAGTCCACGCGAAACATATTGGACTCTTCCCTAATTGCTCCCAAGATCACGAAGGCATCGCTGCTTTCAGCGTCTGCGCCCATGTGCTCGTCGTTGGGACAGCAGGCGGCGGGGACGGATTGCACCAGCCTCACGGGTCTCATAAGTGAGCTGACGGGCTATGACGTCAACGCCAAGCTACAGTCGATGGCCGGCGAGCAGGACGTAGGTTCCATGATGGAGATCGTGAAGGGGACGCTGAGCGGCGACGTTCAGGCGCAGTACGCAAAGCTAGGGGGAGCCCCAGACGTCAACTACTAGCGGGAATCGGGGCAATCGGCTCAGCCGGCCCCTTAATTATTGGTTTCATACCTTCCGAGTAAAAGGACCCCGATACATCGGGGCCCTTTTGCATTTTGGTCATTGACCGGGACTTTGGCCGCGCTCTGCCTATTCCGGCTCGGTTCCGACCCACCCCGTCTGAGATATATCGATCATGACGCCATCCGGGCCGCTGTACTTTAGCTCCACGTTGCGGCCGCCGTGCCCGGTGCCCATACCGGCGTGAAGCGCCGCATTGATATCGTCCATCGGCGCCGCGTTGGCCTTTCGCAGCTTTTCGTCCGCCACGGCCGCATCTTCTACCTCGAAACCGATGTGGTGTATGCCGCAATAGTTGGTGTCGAACTTATCGCCGACGATCTCCTCGTTCTTGAACTTGAGAATGGCCAGGTTGATGTTGCCGTCGCTCAGATAGTAGCCTTCGGCGTTATCGCTGCTGACGCGCCCGACCTCCTGAAGGTCGAAGACCTCTTTGTAGAAGTTCGCCGTCTTCTCCGGGTCCTGGGTGGCGACGGCGATATGCTTGATTTTCGCCATGTTTCTCCTCTAACTGGATGCCCCGCTAATTGGACTCATACCTTGGGCCTCACGGCAGGGCAAAATCTGTAGATTCACTATAATGACCGCTAAAACCACTGTCAAATAATTCAAGTGCTAGCTGATTACGCTCTCGATGCCCGCTGAGTACTCGCTGAAGCGAGCGGCCAGCCGCAGGTTTTCCTCCTTACAGAGGCCCGGGTCGGCCTCCCTGATGTCGGTGGCTTCACGCCTTGCCAGGGCCAGAATGTCCCTGTCGGTGATCCGCGCGACCTTGAAGAGCGGCAGACCGCTCTGCCTCGTGCCAAAGTAGTCGCCGGGCCCTCTCAGGCGCAGGTCCTCCTCGGCGAGCTGGAATCCGTCGGAGACCCTTTCGACGATCTTCAACCTATTTATGGCCTCACCTTCAGCGGCGTTGGAAAGCAGCAGGCAGTGGCTCTGGTGAGGCCCACGGCCCACGCGGCCCCTGAACTGGTGTAGCTGTGCCAGGCCGAACCTCTCGGCGCCGTCGATGAGCATCACGCTGGCGTTGGGCACGTCGATGCCGACCTCGACGACGGCCGTCGAAAGCAGTATATCGAGCTCTCCTCCCTGGAAACGGCCCATGACCTCCTCTTTTTCGGAGATGTTCATTCTGCCGTGCAGGAGGCCCAGGCGCAGCTCGGGGAACACATCGGACGACAGCCGTTCGAACTCGTTGGCCGCCGCCCTGACCTTGATCGCATCGGACTCGTCGATCAGGGGAAAGACGATGAACGCCTGTCTTCCATCCCGGACCTCTTCCCTCACAAACTCGTACGCCTCGCCGCGGTGGTCGCGGTCCACCAGCCTGGTCCGTATCTGTCGACGGCCGGGAGGCATCTCGTCGATGGTGGACACGTCCAGGTCGCCGTAGAAGGTCAGGGCCAGGGAACGTGGTATGGGCGTGGCCGACATGGCCAGCAGATGAGGCCTGAGACCCTTGTCCCGCAGGGCTCCCCGCTGGGTGACTCCGAAGCGGTGCTGCTCGTCCACGATCGCCAGGGAGAGCCTCGGCAGCTCCACGGAGGACTGGATTAGTGCGTGCGTTCCGATGACGATGTCGATCTCACGGCCGGCCAGGAGCTCCCTGGTCTCCCTCTTGACTCTGCCGGTCTGGCTCCCCAGGAGCAGGCCGACCGTAATCTGCTTGTCGTGGCCTTTGAGGCTCACCGAGATCACGCTGTCGTCCCCTCGAACGAGGGGCAGCCCTGAGAGCGCCTTGGTGACGTTGAGGAAGTGCTGCTCGGCCAGTATCTCCGTTGGGGCCATCAGGGCGCCCTGGTACCCGTTGAGGGCGGCGACCAGCAGGGCCGCGATCGCCACGATGGTCTTACCGCTGCCGACATCGCCCTGGAGCAGCCTGCTCATTGGGCGGTCCGTGCCCAGATCGGCCATGATCTCGCCCAGGACTCGGTTCTGTGCCCCGGTCAAGGTGTATGGGAGAGACGTTAAGAAGGTATTCAGCGCGACCGAGTCGGACTCGTGTTTGACCGCCCTGCCCGCCTCCTGCCAGTCCTGCTTCCGGCCGATCACGGCAAGCTGCATCAGGAACAGCTCGTCGAAGGCGAGCCTGCGTCGGGCCTCCTCGTGGTCCTCCCCCGAGTCCGGGTAGTGCATCTGAGCAATCGCCTTGGGCAGGGGCATCAGGCCGTTTCTGCGGCTCAACGCTTCCGGCAGGTGCTCCCTGACGTTGCCCAGCCCCCGGTCCAGCGCCTCTTTGACAATTATGCGAATGGTCCTTTGCCTCAGCCCCTCCGTCAGCGGATAGATGGGGACGAGACGCCCGGTGTGGACCATGTCGTCCTGGTCGCGGAGCACCTCTTGGTCCGGCGATTTGAAGACCAACCGCCCTCGGAACAGCTCGGGCTTTCCGCTTATGGATAGCCTGGTCCCAGGAGGAAGCTGTTTGGCCAGGTAGCCCTGGCCAAACCAGATCACCCGAAACGTCCCGGTGTCGTCGCCGAGGGTCGCCTGGGTGGACCTTCTTCGCGGCTGACCGGTTACCGTCGCCTCCAGCACCGTGGCAATCACGGTCTGCTCCTCCCCTGGAACGAGCTTTTCGACGGGAAGCAGGTCCCTGAAGTCGTTATGCCGGTTGGGAAAAAGAAAGAGCAGGTCTTCTATGTTGCTCATGCCCATGCGTTGCAGGGCCGGGAGGTTGCGCTTCGTGACGGCTGCCAGCTCGGCGACATCGGTATCGAGGGAGAGGGGTGTTTTTGCCGGGGCCCTCGTTGGTCGCCGCGTTGCCTTCGCCGCCGGGGTCTTGGGCGGTCCGGCCGCGTCCGTGACTGGCGGAGCGTCACCGTTGTCGTGTCGCAGGGCGTTGATTCGCCTCATCGTGTCGGTGGCCCACTCCTCCCTCAGCCGTGGAGGCAGGTCCGAATACGAGTCGATGTCGCCCAGCAACGGCCCGAACACGTCGGCCCAGCGTCGCAAGAAGACGTCCAGGCCGCCGATGACGGCGGTGTTCTTGAATCCCCTGGACCGCTCCTCTCGAAGGATATCACCCAGGGTATTGGGCGTAGGAGTGTAAGTGCGTCCAGCCATGAATCGGATTCTATCTCATGTTGCGCGCAGGCTCTACCTCAGCATTCCTGAGAAGCGCGTTGGAGGTCGCTCCGGCCGGTCTTGAACGGACCCGACGGGGGGCTGCGCCGACGAATCAGGCCCTGAGCAGGCCGATGCCCAGGGCGTCCAGACCGGTGTAGGTCCCGATGACGGGACCGAACTGGGTCAAGATCGGCTCCCGACCCTCCGGCAGCAGATCTTTGAGCTCATCTGCGAGGGCCGTGGCGCTTGCCGGCTCGCCGCTATAGACGACTGCCAGCTCCTCGATCGGTGCGAAATCACGCACCACCGTGCCGAGCCTCGCTATCGCGCGCTTCCTGGTGCGCTCCTTTGCCAGCTCGTGCACCATGCCTTCTCTGAGGATGATCATGGGCTTGATCTTGAGAATCTTTCCCATCAGCGCGCGCGCCTTGCCAATCCGGCCGCCCTTTTCCAGGTACTCCAGAGTGTCCAGCAGGGCGAAGCACTCACACTTCGCCACCGCGTCCCGGGCGGTCTGCGCCACGGACTCGAAATCGCCTCCGTCTGCCGCACGTCTCGCAGCGGCCAGGGCTGCCATTCCGAGACCCATCGACGCCTGATACGAATCGACGATCTCTATCGGGCACTGCACGTCTGCCTGCTCCTTGGCCTGCGTCGCGGCCTGCATCGTGCCGCTGACCAGCGACGATACGTGTATGGACACGATGCCGTCGCTCCCCACCGCCACGCGGCCGTAAGCCTCAGCGAACTCTCCTACCGATGGCTGAGACGTGACCGGCAGCGCAGCGCTCGAAGTGAGGCGCCGGTAGAACTCGTCGGGCGTCAGGTCCACGCCGTCCAGGAACTCCTCCTCGCCAAACCTGACTTTCAAAGGCACGACCTCTATGCCCAACTCTTGCGCCATAGACTTGGGGATGTCCCCGGTGCTGTCCGTGACTATCTTTACAACCATAATTCCTACTCCATAGATACGATAAAATGGTAGTGGGGTTGTCCCCCGCCGACGAGCTCGAACTCGATATCGGGATAGGCCGCCTCGGCCCTTGAGATAGCTTCTTCAGCAACTTGTCGATCAATCGGTGCGCCGCTGTAGAGCGTGATGAGCTCCAACTCAGTAGTATCGGCTACTTCGAGAAGCTCAAGCAGCACCGAAACGGCATCTTCTCCCGCAGCCACCAGGTCCCTCTCCAGCAGGCCGATGATCTGCCCTTCGGCGGCATCGATGCCATTCATGCTGACGGAGCGGACCGACTTCGTGACCTCGCCTGTTAGCACGGAAGACAATCTCTCCTCCATCCTGGATGCGTTATCCTGCGGGCTCGCGGTGGGACTGAGCTCCAAAACGGAGGCGATGCCCTGTGGAATCGACGTGGTCGGCACAACCAGCATATTCTTGTCGACGATCTCCGCCGCCTGTCGCGCCGCGGGCACGATGTTCTGGTTGTTGGGAAGGAATATGACGTTATCCGACGGCGCTGACTCCACCGCATCCACGATCTGCCGCACGCTCGGATTCATGGTGTCTCCGGCGACAAGCACCTGGGCTCCCTGCTCTCGAAATATCTCTTCCAGGCCGCTCCCCCACGCGACGGCCACTACGGCGATGTCCTGCCGCGAAGCCTCCGATGAGGCCGATGCGAGGTCGCTCCTTCTAGCGGCCTCGAACTGGCGATGCTGCTCGTCCATATCCTGCACCTGAAGGTCGGACACCTCTCCGAAGGCCCGAGCGCTTTCCACGGCTGCCTCCGGCTCCTCGATGTGCACGTGAACCTTGACGGCAGCGCCGCCACCCACGACAACGGTGGATCGTCCGATCAGGTCCATGGCCGACTGGACGTCATTGCGGTCGAGATCATGCCCCGTGACGACAAACTGCGTGCACTGACCGTAGGACTCTTCATGTACCAGGTCGAGAAAATGCGGGGACACATGTCCGGCGTAGTCGATCATCTCGTCCGTCACCGGCAAGTCCACTTCAGACACTGCCGCACCTTCGCCAAGCAGGGACCTTCTTGCGCCCTCCAGGATTATGTATAGCCCCAACCCGCCGGCGTCCACGAC
>JADFQF010000062.1 GCA_022561955.1 Chloroflexota bacterium
AACTTAACAACAGGAGGCGCAGGTAATCCAATTGTTTCCACATTACACGGATCAGGTAACACAACAGATTTTTATACATGGATCTCACTCAACACCACAACGGGAGTATTAACAATAAACGCTACATTAAACAATCAAACCGGAGGATATAACATCTCAGTAGACGCTTCAGACGGGGGCCAAAGCGCAGGAGCAAGAATATTCATGATTCTTGGTAACGCAACAAACGACGCACCAACATTCGTGAATCTAAACAACAAAACGTTTAACATGACAACTCTATTTGACTACATAATCAACACAACCGATGAAGAAAATGATCTTCCATTTACGTTCAACATCACTTTTGAATCTTGTGCGGTAGCCGCCTGGTCCACGAGAAATTGTTCAGGAAGCTATGGAAATCTTACACTATTCAATTCCACCCAATATACAACAAACGGCACGTCAGGAAATAGAGCGTGTGATTGCAAAATCACAGAACCAGCAGCAAGAGCAGTTGGAAAAGCAAGCATCTGCTCAGTTTTTCACCGGACTTAATAGTAGCGTTCCTGATTGGGAAAGTATAAGGGACCATCCTCAATGGGATGCCTTCCTTGCTACGACACATGAGGACGCTTTTATGACCTATGAGGAAGTCCTATTCAACGCGAAGGATCGTGGAGATCATGATACCGGCGCTGGGCGGCAACGTCCGGGCCTTGGAGGGGTTCGACACGGGAAACGTCTTCGAAGGCGAGAGCCGCGCCAAGTACCCGCAGTAGGTAAGGTAGATGCTTCACTCAAAGCCACACCAGTTCGAGGACGAGCTACCCGCCGTGGAGCTCAGGAACGTGACCTGCGGCTACGAAGGCAGCCCGGTGCTGCAAAACGCCAGCCTTCGCATAATGAGGGGTGATTTCGTGGGCCTGCTCGGTCCCAGCGGCTCCGGCAAGACGACGCTTCTTCGGAGCATACTGGGGGCCGTGGACATCCTGAGCGGCGACATCCTCGTCGAGGGTGAGCCGATAAAAAGGCGCCGGCCGCGCATCGGGTACGTCCCACAGCTGGAGACCATCGACTGGAACTTTCCCGTCACCGTCGAGCAGGTGGTCATGATGGGATGCACGTCTGCCAACCCGCTGTTTCCCTGGTTTCGTAAGAGCGAGAGGGACCGGGCTCACGAAATAATGGAGCGCCTCGGCATCGCCGACCTCAGGGACCGGCACATCAGGGAGCTTTCCGGGGGTCAGCAGCAACGTGCCTTCCTGGCCAGGGCCCTCGTCAGCAGTCCCAGGCTGCTCTTGTTGGACGAGCCCACCAACGGCGTAGACATCAAGACCCGCGACGAGGTGATGCACCTCCTGGACGAGCTGAATCACCAGGACATTACCATCATCCTGACCACCCATGAGATCAACGCCGTGGCCGCCCACCTGCCCTGGATCGTGTGCCTGAACGGCCGCATCGTGGCGGAGGGGCCGCCAAGCGAGATATTTACGCCCGAGATATTGAAGAGGACGTACAACGCGGACATTCACGTAACCGAATACGAGGGCATGAAGCTCGTCGCCGAGTCGCCCCACGTGTTCGGCAGAAACGACAGGAGCGGCAGTACGGCCGGGACGCACGAGGAAGGGCACCGCCATGCTTGAGCCGCTGCAGTACGAGTTCTTCGTCAGGGGCCTCATCGTGGCCACGCTGGTTGGCGGACTGTGCGGCCTCATCGGCGTGTACATAGTGCTGCGCCGGATGGCCTACATAGGCCACGGGCTGTCCCATGCCGTCTTTGGCGGCGCCGTCGTCAGCTTCGTCATGTCCATCAACTTCTTCATCGGCGCGAGCCTCTGGGGCTTTCTCTCGGCGGTGCTCATCAATCTCACGACGCGGAAGCGGAGCATCAACGCGGACGCGGCCATCGGCATCATCACGACGGCAAGCTTTGCCCTGGGAATAGCGCTCATAAGCCGGTTCAAGGGCTTTACGCTCAGCTTCGAGGCCGCGCTGTTCGGAAATATCCTGGGCGTCAGCGAGACGGACCTGATCGCCATAATCATCGTCGCGACCTTCACGTCGGCAATTGTTTTCGTGGGCTACAAGTACTTTCTGTTCTCGACCTTCGAGCCCGACGTCGCCAGGTTCTACGGCGTGCCGACCGGCTGGATGGACACCCTCTTCTCGCTGATACTCGCGGCCACCATCGTGGTGTCCATGCAGATCCTGGGCGTGACAATGCTCGCGTCGGCCATAGTGATACCGCCGGTCATCGCACGCCTGCTCACAAACAGCTTCAACAAGATGATGCTCCTGTCCCCGGGCATCGGGGCCTTCTGCGGCCTCGCGGGCATCTACCTGAGCTTTTATGTGGACGTGTCCTCGGGGGCGACCGTCGTCCTGTTCTCCGCCCTGCTGTTTGTCCTGACCCTGGCTTACACGTCGATCAGGCAACGCGTCGGAAGGATCAGAAGACGCCTCGCCTCCGAACCCCCGGTGACGGCCTCGAGCGACTCCCACACCTTCGACTAATTTTTCAGCCTTTCCAGCAGGCGCTATTCGGGCCCCGGCAGTCGCCACGAGCCGGGCGGCACTCTCCGTTGCGACACGGGCCGGCCCGTAGAATACCTCGGCCGACTGGGGTACCATAATTCGGGAAAGAAATGGGAGTGAAGGCGCCGAGCACAATGCCACTGATAGCGGAACCCCGAGACGCCCGCTACGAATCAGACCCACGGTCCGAGCACGCACTGGCGCAGCTCTGGCTTCGTACGAAGGTGCTGTCCACGGGCATCGTCACCGAGGACGGCGATAGGCTCCGGGTGGTCTACCCGGGCCGAAGCAACCCCCGGGCAGGCCCGGACTTTCTGGACGCGGTCCTCGTCACGGAGTCGGGAGAGATCTTGCGGGGCGACGTGGAGCTGCACCTGAGGGCGCCGGACTGGTATGGTCACGGCCATCACGTCGATCCCAACTACAACGGGGTCATTCTGCACGTAGTCCTGTCCACCGTGGGCCGGACGCGGACGGAGCTTCCATCGAAGATGTCGGCCCCGATCGCCTCGCTGGCGCCGGTGGCAAAGGAGCTGGCCGGACTACGCATCGCGCACGCATTCGCCGTCGATGACGGGCCTCCTCGAGGGCGGTCGGATATCGGCGAACGGCTCGATGCGGCCGGGGACGGAAGATTCCTCTCCAAGAGCTCGGGCTTCGCACTGGACATTCAGGATTCGATCCCCGAAGAGGTGCTGTACCGGGCCATAATGGAGGCCCTGGGATACGCGTCCAACAGGAGGCCCTTTCGAGAGCTCGCCAGACGTGTGCCCCTGTCTACCCTGGCGGCCTTCCGGCATGAGCCCGCGGGGACACGATTCCTGGCCATCCTCGCACTGCTTGGAAAGACCTCCGGCATGCTGGAGGCCGTCGAGGAGGCTGCTGGCCTCTCAGGGCTGGGCCGGTTGTCTGAAAAGCTGCCCAAGACAAAGCCGCTCTCGAGGGAGGCGTGGGACCTGCACCGCGTGCGGCCCACCAATCACCCCGCCGTGAGAGTGGTCGGCGCGGCGTGCATAGTCGACATGTATTCGGACAGAGGCCTGCTGGCGGGCCTGGAAGAGGAATTGCGAAAGGACGGACCACGCTACGTGTCGAAACGGCTGACCGTGAAGCCCTACGTCGGCGCCGGCCGATCGGGGGACATCGTCGTCAACGTCGTGTTGCCCTTCTTTCATGCATATTCGGTAGTCATCAAGGACCATACGCTGGCCAGGATGTGCATCGAGGGTTATAGGGGATTTCCCAGGCTGAGCGACAACGAAATCCTGCGGGAGATGCGCAGGATGCTGGGCCTGGACACCAGAACCGTTCACAACGCCAGGCGACAGCAGGGGCTCATGCAGCTCTACAGGTCCGCCGTCAGGAGCACGCAGGCCTGACACGGCTCATGCTTCCACGGGCGACTCCGGCTACGTCCGGCCCACGAATATCATCGCGGTCCTACTCTCTGCCCTTCGTCGACCGAAACGGCGCGCTCGAAGCAGTCCGAATCTCGTCGGCCAACGTCATTCAAAGCGGCGGCGGCGGAGCCGTCATTCCTGCTTAGCGAGCGTACTCGCGGGTGAGGAAGCGCCGTCGGGAAACTTGTCTGTAACGAGGACTTCACGCGCCTGTAAAAAGCCGGCTCGGCTACATAGGATATGCCTGAGGGCGGGCTAAATGCCGAAGAAACGCTACTCTGTATTGAAATGGATGCCCATACCGTAGAACTCTTCCGCGGTCTTGAGATTTAATGGTTATGGGGGCCGGCGGAGTCCCGGAGGTCTGTCTACGCGTGACGTGCCTCGGACGCCCGCGAGTCGAAGACGTGGTATGAATTCCGGCCAACGGGCACATGAACAGGCGGAGATTGCATCGGTGGTAGAATCGCCGAAGGACTTCGAAGCTCAGCAGCGCGAGATTTCCTCCGATGACGCGGGGGCGATGGCTCTCGCCCATGCCCTGGACGTTTCCGACGAGGCGGTGTACATCTACGACACCGACGGCAAGTGCAAGTGGGTCAACCGCTCCGGAGAGAAGCTGATCCAGCGGGACGCCCGCCAGATAATCGGAAAGTTTATCTTCGAGCTATTTCCCAGCCAGTCCAGGTTCCAGATCAAGGCCTGGCGTCGGGTCATCGAAACGAAGGAGCCCACCTCTTTCGTCTTCGACGTATCGGTAGGCGGCGGGAACAGCAAGTTTCAGACCAGCATATACCCCGTGATGGACTTCGGCGGAAGCGTGCAGTCCGTCGTAAGCATAGGCAGGCCGTTCTCCGAGCGGGAGGTCCTCCAGTACGAAAACCGCATGCGGGGGGCCGAGCTAGACCTGATCCACGAGATTTCCAGCGTGGTGACGTCAAGCCTCGAGATCAACCAGGTCTATGAGAGGTTTGCCGCCGAGTTCAAGAAGCTGGTGGACTTCGACCGGCTCCTCATCGTCGAGCTGGATGAAAGCCGAGAGACCGCCACGCCGACATACGTCTTCTCAACGGGCCCATACGGGGCGACACCGCCTGAGCCCTTGCAGCTGTCAATGACCGGAATGGCCTGGGTCATCGAACACCGGCAGAGCCACGTCGAAAACGACCTTCGCGAGAGTCGGGAGTTCGAGATCGACACGCAGCTATTGGAGCGGGGAATTCGCTCCGTCATGAGGGTACCGCTCATTACTCGAAACGGCGCTCTGGGCGCGATGGTCCTGGCAAGCTATCAGTCCGACGCCTTCGGAGACCGGGAGCAGGCCCTGGCCGAGCGCGTCGCCGCTCAGGTCGCACCCGCAATTGAGAACGCCAGGCTCTACAAGGCTGCGCAAGAGTACACTCAGGAGCTCGAAGTCGTCGACGAGATCGCCGGCATCGTGACCTCCAACCTTCTGATCGACGACCTCTATGAGCGGTTCGTCACCGAGGTCCGGCGAATCGTGGAGTTCGATTGCATGTCCATTATGAAGCTGGATGAGGAAGGCAAGCTGGCAAACCCCGAATACGTGAGTAGCCCGGACCCTTTCGGGCTCGGCTCGATGGAACCATGGCCCCTGGAAAACACGGCCGCGGGCTGGACCGTGGAAAACAGGTCTACCCTGGTTGAGTCGGACCTGGATGAGTCGATGCGCTTCCAGGCGGATAAACAACTCTTGGACGCGGGCGTGCGCTCGGCAATCCGCGTCCCCCTCATATCCAACGAGCGCGCCATTGGGGGCTTCTCGCTCATTCACCATGAGCCGAATAAATTCGGGCCCAGAGACAGGCGTATTCTAGAGCGGCTGGCCGCCCAGATAGCGCCGGCAATCGAGAACGCCCGCCTCTACCACGAGCTGGAGCAGGCCTTCGAGACTCTGAGCGATACCCAGGACCAGCTGGTGAAGGTGGAGCGGCTCAGGGCCATGGGCGAGCTTGCCAGCGGCGTCGCACACGATCTCAATAACGCACTGGCGGCGATTCTGGGCCGAGCTCAGCTACTAATAAACCAGATGGAGGACGAGACCCACGTCCGTTCCCTGCGGCTCATCGAGCAGGCCGCTCAGGACTCCGCCCACGTGGTCAAAAGAATCCTGAACTTCGCTCGTCTCGAGTCCGACCAGATCGAGTTCTCCGCGGTCAACGTCGACCAGCTGATGGAAGACGTCACCGAGCTGACCAGGCACAAGTGGGCGGACGAGGCTCAGAGCAGGGGCCAGAGCATAGAGCTCCGCAAGGAGATGAGCACCGTTCCGGAGGTGCTGGGTAGCTATTCCGAGCTTCGGGAGGTCCTCATGAACATCGTAATAAATGCATACGAGGCGATCGATGGAGACGGCGCGATAACCTTGAGCACCTCGGCAGTCGACGGCGCCGTGAGAATCACCGTAGCCGACACGGGCGCGGGGATGACGGAAGAGACCAAGGAGAAGATTTTCAATCCGTTCTTCACGACAAAGGGGTCTCGGGGCACGGGGCTGGGTCTCAGCATCGCCCTGGGAATCATAACGAAACACAACGGCACGCTGCAGATGGACAGCGAGGCCGGGGTGGGGACGAAGGTCCACATTACCCTGCCCTACGCACCCGATTCGGATGGCCCGGAAGAAGAGGAGCCGTCCGGCCCCAAGGAGAAGGTCAAGCCGGCCAGAGTGCTCGTGATCGAGGACGAGCTGCTCATTCGAGAGACGCTATGCGACATGCTGGAGCTGGTCGACCACGTCGTGACCCTCGCTTCGCACGGTGAGGAGGGAATCAGGCTCTTCAAGGAGGCCGAGTTCGACGTTGTCTTCACCGACCTGGGTATGCCCGGCCTGTCGGGCTGGGATGTGGCCAAGGCCATCAAGAAGGAGCGGTCCGACGTTCCGATAGTCATGGTGACGGGCTGGGGCGTCGGGATCAGCGAAGAGAAGCTGAAGGAGCACCAGATAGACCGGGTCCTACCCAAACCCTTCGACATCGAGGAAGTGCACGCGCTCATTCGTGAACTCACGAACGGATAAGAGTCCCCACGGGAGTTGGCAGCCGGAGCGCCGCTCCCCCTCAACATGCCCGTGGGTTTTTTTAGCTCCCCTTCGGACCTGACCATCACCGGCCGCTCGTGGACCCATGAACCCCGAGATGCTCCGGTCCCACGGAAAAGCCACCCTCGAACAATATGCAGTAGCCTCCCGCCTCGCCCGAACTGCGCCCGTTGTCCTGCGAGACCATATACAATACAGTACGCCGGGGCCGGCGCGACCGAATCCCTGATA
>JADFQF010000063.1 GCA_022561955.1 Chloroflexota bacterium
ACACGATCTGAACGGGCCTATCCTGCACTTGAAATACGGCTTAGGGTTGGCCCCGGCGGACGCTAGCCTACTTCGACCAGCTTGTTGAGCACGGCCATCTCGGGAGAGTCCGGGTCGGCGTCTTGCCATCGCTGCTTTACGTTTGCGGGGGAGTCTTCCGCAGCGGTGCTTGAGTCAGAGCCGGCCTGTACCCGATTCAGCCAGAAGCTGTCTCGCACCGACGTGCGCTGCTTCAGCCGGGCGCGGAGCATGTTTTCTGCCTTATCGTACTGCTCTGAGCGCAGATATGCCTCGAGAAGAGTGTCTTCGAACACCTCCCGCTGTGCGTGGCTCCCGCCGATGCGTATTAGCTGTGGGAAGACGGGCTCGATGAGCCGTACCGCCTCGTCGTAGGCTCCGCCGGCAAAGGCGCCAATGCCTCTTACCAGGGGAAGAGTTATCTCCCTCGCCAGAGCGTCGCCGTTCTTCGCGGATTCCAGCAGGCGGTCCGCCAGCCGTTGAAACAGAGAGTCGTCTTCCGACGCCGCAAAGACCAGGGCGGCGTGCGCATCACGGAAAGCGGGTCCGGGCTGATCGGCCGCCGAAGAGGCCTGATCCCGTATCTCGTCAACGGAATAGGGCGGGTTATCGCCGCCGTAGACCCGGAGCCTCCACATCAGCGAAGTGCTGTCGGCGAGCGAGGCGGCGCTCCGCTGCAATACCGAGGGCCGGATGTCGTTTTCGTAGATGCTAACGGCGGAGGCATACCTTCCCTGAGCCAGTTCAAAGAGCGCCTGATGCCAGGAAAGGTGCACGTGGAACGGCGCTCTGCGATCGTATCCTGAGAGCCAGTCGCCTAGAAAATCGCCTCCGCCAGTGTGGTCGCCGGTCTCGAAAAAGACGTGAGCCACGGAATGGGAGGCGTGGGCGCTTGTAGGACGCGCCGCCAGGGAGCGTTCGGCCAATCGGAGGGACTCGTCGAGGTAGCCCATCTCGTGGTGAGCAAAGGCGTACAGGCCCAGAAATGCCCAGTCGTCCCCATAATCTTGCTCGATACCCCTGAGCATGGCATACAGCTCGTTCGGGTAGCTTGCCACGCCTGCGCCGCTGCAGCCGAGTATGAACAGCCGGTTTGCGACTCTTAGCATGAGGGCGTCGCGGGGGAACTCTGCCAGGTGCTCATGAATAAGGGCCAGTGACTTCGGTCCCTGTCCGCCGATGAACAGCGAAATAGCTTCCACCCCTTGCCGCTCGCGTCGGGTCGCGCGGAGGGCCAGGGTCTCGGCATGTTTGGCCGTGTCCTTGGCCTGGGCCGCCTTGCCCTGGAACATTTGCATCAGGGAGAGGCCGGCGTGGGCGAGGGCGAAACCTTCATCGGCGTCTATGGCCTTTTGGAACTGTAGCTCGGGACCAAAGCCCTGCTCGAGCAGAAGGTCGAGACCCTCTACGTAATGATCCGCGGCCACGCTGGAGCCGGTGGTCAGCTCAAGTCCGTATCGGTCTCTGATCTCCGACATGTTGAAACTCCTCGCGTAAGGTGCGCGCCGGTGCTGAACGGTCCTAGATATAACATGTTTGCCTCGCCATTGTCGAACCCCTGCGCTACATGCCTCTAAATACGAATCTTCCTGTGCTGAGATCAGCACTCTTGGGAAGACCGCATCCGTCGGCTCGGTGTATCAGAAACGAACCTGCCCGGGCTCTAACGATATTGTCACCAATTGGGAGGGTAGTGCTTGGCAGATTCACCTTTCGGCCACAGTCCATTCCCCTCGAAATTCACCGGCGTTCCGTATCGTTAGTGATTGAGGCGAGACTGTCAAAGAGGCGTGCGAGGAAATTGGACTTTTTGAGGTTCACGGCCCTGCTTCTGGGCTTCGGGGGGGTTGCGACCTATCTTCTGCTCTGGCTGGCCGTCCGAGCATTTGGATCGGTCACGCTTTCGTTCGGGGTCTGGGGACCCGAGTGGGTTAATTGGATGGAGAACTGGGTCGAGCCAGCCATCCTCGTGTCGTGGCTGGCGATCATAGGCTGGGCAGTGCGCCACGAGCTGCGGCAGGCAGCATCAAAAGCGAAGAGCCGGTAGGAGCTACAGGTCCCCACCGGCTCTTTCCATTGGCAATTTAGGTTCTTCGCTATTCCTTATTCCCCATTATCAGGTCAATGACTTTCCGTGCCCACTTATTCTCCGCCAGCAGACCGGTCTTCCAGGCGTAGGCGAATCCGCCTCCGGATAGCGCCAGCACGCCGATAAGAATTCCCAGGAACGCGGCGATGGGGAAGCCTCCGCCGGAATCGTCCGTATCTGTAGTGCTCAATGTATCAGCCGACGAATCTCCGTCGTCCGAGCTAGGAGCGGCGTTAGCAAACGTTACCGCCGTCGCCGTGGGGTATGCGGTAGAAGTCGGCGGCACGCTCGTTGCCGTCGAAGTTGGCTCCACGCTACTGCTCGTCACCGAGCTGAACTGCGTTGCCGTCGCGGTTGGCGGAACGGAAGTCGAGGTCGACTTGACGGTAGCCGTGGCCGTTGGGCGGGGAGTTGCCGTGGGTGCGGCAATTATGGCCGTAGCCGTTGGAGTGGCCTCGGTCTTCCTTACTCCCATCAATACGAAGACCGAGAAACCTCCGGCGAAGCCTGTGAAAGACGCACCGCATCTGGCGGTTTCAGACCCCGCTTCGCACGTCGCCGGCGTCGTGAACCTTGCCCCGCTCTCGCTGAACTTGGTAATGGCTATGGACTTGCCCTCGGCTATCTTCTCGTCATACCACTGCCTGTTGACGGCCATCGTGACCGTATTGTCGCCAAGGTCGTCATTGGTTATGCCGATCTTTTCAACATCCACCGCGAAGGCGACGTCTCTTGCCGGGTCCTCGAGAACGCTTCCAATGGCATTGGCTGCGCTCATCAGCTTTGCATCGGCGTCCTCGACGACGGCGTTTGCGTCCTTTGAAAACCGAACGGAGACCGAGGTGTTGTCCTTTATCCGCTTGAGGCCGACCTGGAAATTCACCCCGATCCTTGTAACTTTATCGCTGCCGCCGGACAATTTGGTCACGTCCGGTGCGGCAGGCTCGAAAACGAGCACGGGATTTTTAATTATGACGTCGAGACCATGGTCGGTTATTTCGACGGTCGCCGCCCCTTCTATCTTCAGGCCTTCTGAGAGGGCGATTACGGCCGTACCCACACCGTTGGTGGTCTCCAACGTAAGGTTGCCCAGAGTCACGTTCAGATCACCGACTATCTCAAGGGCATCGGTCACGCCTGTGAGGTCCGGACCAGTCACTATGCTGCCGTCGGCGGTCGATTCGATCTCGAGCACCGTTGAAACCATCTGTACGGCTTCACCAATGACAGCCTCCAGACTCTCCTCGAACGCGCTCACGTCTTCGCTGCTGACCTCGAAAGTAGTGTCGACGGTTTCGACTACCGGCTCGCTGCTGCTGCCCGTTGACGTTGTCTCCGCGACGGGCTCTGAGGTAGGCTCCGGCGCCGGCGTGGCCGTAGCAGGTTTAGGAGTCGGCGTCTTCGTGGGCTTCGGCGTGCTGGTAGGTAGCTTCTTGATACCGCCGCCACCACCACCGCCGCCACCGCCATCACCGCTGCTAGTAGGCGTGTTGGTCGGGGTGGCCGTGGCGCCGCCTGCGCTGACCGTTACGGTAGACGTCACGATGCCGCTGGCACCGTCGTCATCCTGTACACGCAGGGCAACCGTATATGAGTCCTCGCTCGCGTAGGTGTACGTCGGCGCGGTCAGATTTACTCCTGAATCGGTCGTTGACCCAGACGTTTTGAACGACTGGCCGTCGTACTCAAAGTCCCATTCGTATGTTAATGCGTCGTTTCCGGGATCCGTCGCCGAACCCGCGAATGTTATGGTAACCCCGACGCTGCCGGTGTAGGGACCGCCCGCGTTGGCGGTCGGCAACACGTTGGCGACGCTCACGGAGGCCGTCGCGATCTGGCTTGTCGAATCGTCGTCGCGGACTCTCAGGGCGACCGTGAAGCTCCCATCGTCGTTATATGTGTAATCCGGATCGGTAAGAGCATCTCCGGAGGTATCGGCATTAAACGTCCCTCCGCTGTAAGTGAAGTCCCACTCGTAGGTCAGGGTATCGCTGCCGGGGTCGTTGGCGGACCCGCTAAAGGTGAGCTGCGAACCCTCATTTACCGAGTAAGACGATCCGGCGTTGGCAGTCGGCGGGACGTTGCTGATTGTTACGGCCGCCGTTCGTATTGTGCTGACGCCGCCGTCGTCGTCTCGGACACGAAGCGCCACGGTCTTCGAGCCGTCGTTGTTGTACGTATTGGACGGACTCGTGAGGTCTTCTCCCGACGCGTCGACCGTAAAAGTCACATTGTCGTAGTCGAAGTCCCACTCGTACGTAAGGGTATCGTTGCCTGGGTCCGTCGCCGAGCCGTTGAAGCTGAGGGCGGAGCCTTCGTCCACGGAATAAGGCCCGCCGGGGCCGGCGCTGGGAGGCACGTTGCCGATAGTTACCGACGCTGAGACGATTGGGCTTACATTGTTGTTCGTGTCGGTAACTCTGAGTGCGACGGTGAAGGTGCCGTCGTCAGTGTAAGTGTTGGTCGGAGAAGTAAGGTTTACCCCCGACTGAATCGCGGTAAAAGAGCCGCTGAAGTCGAAATCCCATTCAAAGGTCATGGAGTTCGCCGGGTCTTCTGCGTCGACCGCATCGCCGGAGAAGGTTATAATTTCCCCTTCGTCTCCGGAGTAAGGGCCGCCCGCATTGGCTACGGGCGTCCCCGCCTCGGCTGGGCTGACTCTGAGCTGCAGAGCCAGCACCAGCGCTATTATCAGTGTCCCTTGCAGGATGCGCTTGGCTTTCGATCCCATACCTGACCTACCTGTCTTTTTTATCTCTATCCTGCTAGACGTTTCCCCTACCTCCACCCGTCTTCCTCACACACCTAGCCTAAAACGCGCCGGTACCGTCCATTTCCAGCGTGAAATTAATACCGGACGTCTCCGCCTCCGCCGTCACGACCACGGGCGTGGCCGAGTCCTTGTCGGCAACGTTGTTGTAGTATTCCCTGATATAGCCTAAACCTAGGAAATCCTCGGTAAACACGACGTAAGAGCCTGTGGGAAGCCCCTCCAGCGCATAGGAGCCGTCGAATTCGGCCTCGGTCATGCCCATCATGATGCCGCTGCTGACATCTATTGCCATTACACCCATGAGAGGGACCACCGTGTTGACGTCGGCCTGCATTACTATCGTGCCTGATATGGTGCCGCCCAATGCGAGCACGAAGTCGATATTGGGCGTGTCCTGTCCTGCCACAACCGTCACCGTGGTCGCCAGGCCAATGTCCGTGGTGTCGCCGTAGAACTCAAAGGCGTAGCCCTCCTCGGAGCCCATGGCGAACACGTAGTAGTCACCGGCCGGCAACCCATGTATGTCGTACGAGCCGTCGAAAGAGGTCTCTCCGTCGAAGGTGAATTCACCGGGCTCGAACGGCTTAGTGGTAGGCCAGGCGACGATCTCAGCGAACGCTATGGGCGTCGAGCCGTTCGTCACGGTCCCGGAGATGGTCCCGCCTACGTCCAAGGTAAAGTTCACGTTGGCTGTGATGCCGTCCGAAAAGACTTCCACTATTTGGGCCAGCTCAAAGTCGTCGGTCTCGTTAAAGATTTCCAACGCAAAGCCGTCCGCCTCGGCCTCGACGACATATTCGCCGGGCGCGAGCCCAATCATCTCGAATGTGCCGTCCGTCTTGGTCATGACTTCGACCTCGACGGCGCCCTCCCAGTCGGGTTCCGCGAACACGAGGGCCTCTGCTATCGGCGTGACGCCGTCTGCCTCCGTGACCTTACCTGTTATCGTGCCGCCGCCGCCAAGCGAGAAGTCTATGTTCGGCGCGTCGCCGCCACTGGTTACGGTCACCGGAGTAGCCGCCGTCCAGTCCAGAGTATTGTTGTAGAACTCACCGGACAGGCCGTGTTCAGCCGCGTCGACCGATACGATGTACTGGCCGGGCACCAGACCGAAGATCGTGTACGTGCCGTCGGGATTGGTCGGCGCGCCGTTGCCCGAGCAGCATGCCAATGTCTCCGCCCACACCCACGCGCCGGCAATGCCTACGCCGTCGCTATCGGCAACGACTCTGCCCGAAATCGAGCCGCCGACTGCCAGCGCGAAGTCGATGTTGGGGGTGTCCACGCCCGAAGCGACAGTCACGGGATTCGCGGATTCCCAGTCGGTCACGCCGTCGTAATATCCCACGGCGAAGCCAAGCTCCTGTGCAAACACCTGGACCCGGTAGTCGCCGGGGGCAAGGCCGTCGACCTTATAGGTACCGTCCGCCTCCGTCATGGAGCCGTTGCCGCCGCTGCAGCACTCGAAGGTCTCCGCCCAGATGCTGACGTTGGCGACGGGATCGCCGTTTCCGTCGAGCACAATACCGGACAGAGATCCGCCGGCACCCAATACGAAGTCGATGTTGGGCGTCGTGTTGTCGGCCGTCACGGTTACTCTGTCGGCCAGCTCCCAGTCGCCGGTGTTGTTATAGAATTGACCCACCAGGCCCAGGTCCATGGCCCACACCTGGACTCGGAAGTCGCCGGTCGGCAAGCCGCTGATGGTGTAGTCTCCGCTGGAATCTGTTTCCCCGCCGTTACCACCACCGCAGCAGTCATAAGAGTCGGCCCATACCCAGACATTGGCTATAGGGTCGGTTCCGTCCGAGACGTTCCCGCTAATGGAACCACCCGCGCTCAGACCGAAGTCGATATTAGGCGTGTCCTGACCCGAGACTACCGCAACGCTCGCGGCCTGGTCCCAGTTGCTCGTGCCGTTGTAGAACTCGGAGGTCAGCCCTTGCTCCTGGGCCATGACCTGCACCCTGTAGTTGCCGGGCGCGAGGCCGGTGATGCTGTACGTGCCGTCAGAACCCGTTGCGGTCCCGTTGCCGCCGCAGCAGTCGTATAGGTCGGCCCATACCCAGGCGTCGGCGACGGGGTTACCGCCCCCGTCTGTCACGGTGCCGGAAAGGCTGCCTCCTCCTCCTAACGAAAAGTCGATGTTAATAGTCGTCTGGCTCTCCAAAACGGTGACGCGGGCAGCCGCGGACCAGTCCGAAGTGTCGTTGTAGAACTCGCCTACCAGACCCTTATCCTCGGCGAAGACCTGTACGCGGTAGTCGCCGGGAGCCAGGCCCGGAATGCTATATGTGCCGTCAG
>JADFQF010000064.1 GCA_022561955.1 Chloroflexota bacterium
GGTCAGAGGTCGCAATTCAGGCCTGTGATGACAGTCTGATTACGCCGACCTGGGCAGGCTGTGGCCCTGGGCGCCGCTTTCCAGTGCGGCCAGGATCTTCTCGACCAACGCCCTGGCCGAAGCCTCGTCGAGCTCCACGGCAACCCGGGCGTCTATCCCCTGATTCTCGTCCACGAAGTCGATGTTCAGGGTGTGGTCCGCTTGAGTATAGAAGGGATGGTCGTAGTAGACTCTGGCCTCCGTGAGCGTAATCCAGCCCTTGGCGCTCTTGCCGCTTCCCTTCACCTTTGTCTTTTCAGTTATCCACGTGCACATGTATCTTCTCCTGGGCGATTGTCATTACGAAGTGTCTGGCCTCCCTCGCGCCGCATCTTTCGAGAGGCGAGGAGGTCTGCAAGTTTCCCTATGCGCTGAGATACTTTCCGAACCAGTTGAACACGTGACCCCAGCCGTCCGTGGCCTGCTCCGGCCGATAGCTGGGCCTGTCCACGGCGAAGAAGCCGTGGCCTGCGCCCTCGTACCTGTGGAACTCGTAGGTCTTGTTGTTCGCCTTCAAGGCCTCCTCCTGCTGGTCGACCTGCTCCGGCGAAGGGGCCACGTCGTCGTTGCCGAACAGGCCCAGCACTGGGCAGTTGATATTCGGCGTCATGTCGATAGGCGCAACCGGCTGACGTTCGTTAAGGTCTTCAGGGGCCATGACGACTCGGCCGCCCCAGCAGTCGACGGCGGCATCCAGGTCGGAGACGCTTCCCGCAGCGATGTAGGACTGTCGTCCTCCCGAGCAAAATCCTATGCAACCGATCTTGCCGTTGTGGTAGGGCAGGGCCCGCAGGTGGGCCATCGCTCCTCTGAAGTCGCCCAGGAACTGCTCGTCCGGCGTCCCTCCGGCCGTGCGCACGGCCGCCGTGACATCATCGAGTGAGCCGGGGCCGATCCTGTAATGCAGGTTAGAGGAGATGCAAATATACCCGTTGAACGCGAACTTTCGCACCATCTCCTTGGAAGCCTCGTCCCAGCCAGGCATGTGGTGTATCAGCACAACGCCTGGGAACGGGCCTGCTCCCAGCGGCCTGGCGAGGTAGGCGTCCAGCTCATCGCCGTTGTGGCCATTCATGCGAATACTCTCCGCCAGTAATCCATCGTAGTTAGCCATTTTTGCCTCCAGTTAGGTGAAATATTCCCTGAACCGGGAACCCTTCTCAATCGCGGTCTGATGCCCCCAACGTGACCACCACGCACTTCCGAGACCGGCTCTGGCCCGGTTCGCGTTTAATTTAACACACTCGCCTTTTAATGCCTAATCGGTCGCGGTGCAGGCACGCTTACGTCGGGCAGATTCGGATTAACTACACATTAGGGCGCTTTTTCAGCGCCGATGACCGGCTGTGTAACCGCGAGGTGGCTCCAGTGACATCAACGTCTTATGCCAGGATAAATAGCGTAGCCGAGAAACACGCGAACGAGACATGCGCTCACGCCTACGAGCTCCACGGTGAAGCCGGCGTGAGGCGATGCCTGCTAGGTTGGATGGCATCTGACTCCGGTGTTCGACTACCTGACAAGAGGCACAACACGCACGCTCTGGGCATGAAGGGGACGGGCCGATTCATCGAAGAATTGCAGTCGGAATACGGGCTGTCATCGGACCGACAGAAGGAGCTTCAGCGTGCCAGCGACGAGTCGAAGAGCGCCGCCCACCTGAAGGAGATGGTATCGGGATTGCTCGAGTCGTGGTCCGACGGTGCGGTACCTTCGGGCAAAAACTATCCTTTTCGTCCAGTAGAAAGGTCCCTAAACGCTGCGACACGCCGGGCGGCATATATCGCGCCACCAGGCTGACCAGTTGAATGGTGTTCCGACTCCGGTCCAGTTTTCTTCCGTAGTTTGGCCTTTGGGCACTACCGTCCATATTTCCTATATGAGCATCCCCGGTCGAACGTCGATATCAGGTGCCGTGGATGTTATCCGGTAACCGAGGAACGGAACATGCCCGTAGCGATCAAGCTAGGCGATTGCCCGAGATGTAACGGCGCGGTGATGGACTACAAGTCCCCCATCGCCGACAGTCCCATGTGCATAACTTGCGGCTGGCGAAGGGAGCTCGTGCCCCAGGACGTGCTGGACGAAGTGGAAACGCATCTTGGGAAGGCCTTCATGGAGGACCGCTACACCCACAGGCAGATCGGCACGGGCAAGGCGCCCCTCAGCGGCTGGGAGCGCGAGAAGCGCCGGCGGCAACGGGAGTCCGATACGAAGCCGGAGAAGCTGGCAGGCTAGACTCTACGGACGGGTGAATTTCAGGATGGTGCCGTCGTTTCCGACGGCCCATCCATTTTTTTTGTCCGCAAACGTGACGGAGCGAAGTAGGGTGTCGACGGGGCTGGGCTGCCTGGTCCAGCTGATGCCGCCGTCGTCGGAGTAGATGACCGTCCCAAACGAACCGACGGCCCAGCCCTCGCTTTCGGAAACGAACTCTACATCCCAGACGAACCTTCCAGTGCCCGTGTCGTGACGCTCCCACGACCTGCCGCCGTCAGTCGTCCTGGCGATCATGCCGTCCGACAAGAGAAGCGCGAACTCGAAATCCTGGCCCTTGCTTCGCCAACCCGAGATCCAGCCCAACTCTTCATTCAGGAAGAACACCTGCGTCGTACCGATGCGGGGCCCGGTGACACCCCGCTCCAGGGTCCAGCTTTCTCCGCCGTCCGTCGTGCGAAGCACACCTCCCTGTGATTGGGAGACCCATCCGCGATCGGAGTCTACAAAGTAAACGCCTGACCGGTTCGAGGTGTTGCTGAGAAACTCGCGGGACCAGGTCTTCCCTCCGTCCCTCGTCGCCAGCAAAAAGCTGCCGCGTTGGGTAAAGGCCCAACCCGTGAGCTCGTCCACGAAGGAAACGGCTATGAGGCTGCGGTCCAGGGTAATGAAGCTATCGGCCTGGTGCTCCCAGGTACGGCCACCATCGGACGTGTGGAGAATCGTTCCAAACTTGCCGACGGCCCATCCGCTGTCTGCGTCCACGAAGACCACTTCGGCGAGCTCAAACTTGGTGCCGCTGTCCTGGAGGGTCCAAGTAGCGCCGCCATCGGAGGTATGCAGGATTGTCCCGGCCTCTCCGACAGCCCATCCGTTCGTCGCATCCGGGAAGGACACGTCGAGAAGGTCGTTCGCGGTACCGCCGTCCTGTACTGTCCAGGCACCCGGAGTATCGCCGGAAACGGGGCCATCGTCGGAACGGCCTGTGAAGAAGAGGGTAGCTAATCCCAGGGCAACGACAAAAATAATGAATGCGGCGGCGGCCTCCGCGGTAGGTCTACGTCTATATCGGAAGCTACCGGGCAACGTCACATTCCGTTACGCCGAATGCATCTATACCGTGACCTGATCGTACCCGTCGACGCGTATGCACGCCACCCAGTGGTCGGGCGCGACCTCTTGAAGCTCCGGCATCTCAAGCTGGCAGTCATCTATCGCTATCGGGCAGCGGGTGTGGAATACACAGCCCTGGGGGGGATTCATCGGGCTGGGAACGTCTCCAGTAAGGATGATTCGCTCTCTTTGCGCCTCGACGACAGGGTCCGGAATCGGCACGGCGGACAGCAGGGCCTTTGTGTATGGATGCAGGGGATTTTGATACAGCTCGTTCCGATCGGCGATCTCGACTATATGTCCCAGGTACATTACGGCGATACGGTCGCTTATGTGCCTAACCACGGAGAGGTCGTGGGCAATGAACAGATAGGTGAGTCCAAACTGCTCCTGCAGGTCTTCCAGGAGGTTTATGACCTGGGCCTGGATCGAAACGTCGAGGGCGGAGACCGGCTCGTCGCAGACTATGAAGCTCGGGTTGACCGCCAGCGCCCGGGCGATTCCGATGCGCTGCCGTTGACCGCCGCTGAACTCGTGGGGATAGCGGTCGGCCATATACGGGTTCAGCCCGACGGTCTGCAAGAGATCCGCTACCTTTTCGCGAAATTCCCCCTTGCCGGACGTCAGCTTGTGTACGATTAGAGGCTCGCCGACTATGTCGCCACACGTCATTCTAGGATTTAGCGAACCGTAAGGGTCCTGGAAGATGACCTGGATCTTCTTACGCATCTCCCGCATGGCCCGACTGCTCAACTCGGTCAGGTTCTGGCCCTCGAAGATTATATCGCCGCTCGTTTGCTTATAGAGCTGCAAAATACACCGGCCGGTCGTCGTCTTGCCACAGCCGCTTTCGCCCACCAGGCCAAGGGTTTCGCCCTTTTTGATGGTAAAGGTCACATCGTCTACCGCCTTCACCTCGGCGATCGTACGCTGGAAGATAATCCCGGATGTTACCGGGAAATACATCTTGAGGTTTCTTACTTCCAGGAGCGTCTCCTGGTCGTATTGCGGCTGCTTTTCTTGAGTTTGGGTCTCTACCATCTTCGTCTCCCTAGCTAGTGGCTCCAGTCAACTCACCCAGTTCCGCGTGACGGAAGCATGCCGACGTATGTTCATCGGCAGCTTCAACCAGTACCGGCTCCTCCTGTAGGCACCGCTCATTTGCGAACCGACATCGTGGGGCGAACGAGCAGCCTATCGGCAGGTCAATCAGGTCCGGCGGAAGGCCCTCGATGGCCTCGAGCCTGGTGCGCTCCAGTTCATCCAGTCGAGGCACTGAGTTCAGCAGCCCTATGGTGTAAGGGTGTTTTGGATTGTGATAAATTTCCTCTGCGGAGCCCATCTCGATGATTTTCCCCGCGTACATCACGGCGACGCGTTGGGCATAGCGGGCCACCACGCCCAGGTTGTGGGTAATTATCACGAGCGCGGTCCCGAACTCCTCGGATAGGTCTCTCATCAGCTCAAGGATCTGCGCCTGTATGGTGACATCGAGCGCCGTTGTAGGCTCGTCGGCGATAATGAGCCTTGGGTTGCAGCTCAGGGCTATCGCAATCATGACCCTCTGCCTCATGCCGCCGCTGAACTGGTGGGGGTAGTCCTTCAGTCGCCGTGCTGCGTCCGGTATGCCAACCATTGTAAGCAGCTCGGCGGCTCGCTCTCGCGCCTCGCGCTTGCTCATTCCGAGATGGAGCTCTACCGTCTCCGTAAGCTGTCGGCCGATCGTGAGCACGGGGTTGAGAGACGTCATGGGCTCCTGGAATACCATGGCCATACGATTGCCGCGGATATGTCGCATCTCAGCATCATCCAAGCTGAGCAGGTCCTCGCCATCGAACCTTACCTCGCCCCGTACCGTGCGTCCCGGGGGGCTGGCTACCAGGCGCATGATTGACAGCGCATGCACGCTCTTTCCGCACCCGCTCTCGCCAACAATCCCCAGCACCTCGCCTTCATCCACCTCATAGCTAATGCCGTCCACGGCCTTTACCACGCCATCCTGCGTAAAGAAATAGGTGGCCAGATCCTTTACCTCTAAAAGCTTAGCCATAGACCTTACTCTCCTGGGATGCCCCAGCCACTAGGGCGATTTCATTAATATGAACTGAGGAGCTCGTTGCTACGTTGGCCAGTCGAACGGCCACGTTCGAGAATGATTCCTCTATTCTAGCCAAGGCATTTACCGCGCGCAACCGGCACGACACGCCGGAAATATTTTCTAGGCGGTCGTTATGCCCCCGTGACCGACGGATCGTACTCATGAACGTCGTTGAGGTCGCGGATGGCGTCGCCTACGAAGTTTACGGAAAGCACCACTAGCATGATGACCAAGCCGGGGTAGGTGGCGAGCCACCACGCACGACTAAAGAAAGGACGCGCGTCGTTGAGCACGGTGCCCCAGGTCGGCGTGAGGGGTGATACCCCCAGCCCCAGGAAAGTCAGCCCCGCCTCGATCAAGATGGCCGACGAGAAGAATACAGAAGCTACGACAATGACGGGCGGCATCGCGTTCGGAAAAACGTGCCTGTACATTATTCGCCAGTCGCTCACCCCCTGCGCCCGAGCCGCAAGAATATAGTCTTCCTCTTTGATAGCGAGAACCATTGCGCGTATTACGCGGGCGAAGTCGTCTATATATGCCAGGAATATCGCCATGATCACGTTTTGAAGACCGAGGCCGAATATGCCCACGAGCATGACGGCTATGATGAAATTGGGGAAGGCCCACTGTATATCGATGTAACGCTGCGTCAGCATGTCGATCCAGCCGCCGAAATAGCCACCCAGCACACCAAGGGGAAGTCCCACCAGGGCGGCCAGAGTCAAACCAAGCACACCGACAATCATCGAGGTACGAGAGCCGACGATGAGTCTGCTCAATAGGTCTCTGCCTATGTTGTCGGTGCCTAATGGGTGTGCCCATGTCGGCGGCTCTAGCAGCTCAAAAGCCTGAGCTTGAGCATCGTAAGGGGCGAACCCTGGAATCGGCCCCAGGTCACTCCCGAATACTGCACTGAGTATGAATGCGGACAGTATTACAGCGCCGACCACCGCACGCTTGTCGCGAGCGAACCGCCGCACGTAATATCGAACGCCTCGGTCTCTTCTGGCGCGCTCCTCTAGCTGTGCGCCTACTTCCGCTTGAGCCATTTCGCCCGCCCTTTAACTCTCGTACCGTATTCTGGGATTGATAAATGCATAGAGGATGTCGACAAACAGGTTCGCGAAGATGAATAGAACGGCGGTCAACAAGATCACGCCCTGAACTATGGGATAGTCCCGGCCAAGGATACTGTCAACTAGAAGGCGCCCCAACCCCTTGATGGCGAATACGTTTTCGGTAATCACGATGCCGTTCAGGAGCAAGGCGAGGATGATGCCCATGACCGTTATGACCGGAATGAGGCTGTTTCTAAAGGCATGCCGCCAAATGACCACTCTCTCCCTAAGGCCCTTGGCATAGGCGGTCCGAATATAGTCCTGGCTAAGGGTTTCCAGCATGGCGGAACGCGTCTGGCGAGCCAGGATGGCTGCGGAACCCGTTCCCGTAGCGAGGGCAGGGAGTATCAGGTGCGACAGCCAGGGCCAAAAGTGAATGCCTGAAGAGTCGCGCAATGGCATATATCCAAAAACTGGGAGAAGATTGAATTGGACGCCAACAATAAGAATCAGTACGATGCCCAGCCAGAAGCTCGGCATCGCAAGGCCAAGGAAAGCGGCCATGGTCGCGCCGTGGTCCCAGATGGAGTACCTACGCG
>JADFQF010000065.1 GCA_022561955.1 Chloroflexota bacterium
TTTGATCCGTCGAAGAGCTTGTTGAATGCCCTTGGAGCGCTTGCCAGGCCGTCAACGACATCGACCCGATACTGAATCTTGCCATCCGCCAGCCAGGCGCCGAGCGCCTCGATGGCCTCTTGGGCCCTGTCCATATAGTCGAAGACCACAAAGCCTTCGTACCTGGCCCGCTGGGTGAGGATATTCCGCAGATTGTAGGGCCCGGGGGCAAGCTCGTCATTATTGCTCTGCGATATATTTCCACAATAGACAATGCGCGCCTTGATGTTTATCAGGCTTAATACCCAATCCAGCATCTCCCCCGCGACGTTGTCGAAGTAGATATCGATGCCATTTGGGCAACGTTCCGTGAGAGCCTTCAAGAAAGGCTCGGTCTTGTAGTTGATGACGGCGTCGAAGCCAAGCGATTCCTTCATCCATGCACACTTCTCATCGGTCCCCGCGATGCCCACGACGTAACAGCCTACTATCCTCCCGATTTGGCCTACGATCGAGCCAACGGCACCGGCGCCTGCCGATACGACAAGAGTCTCTCCGGCTTTCGGCCTACCAACGTCGAGCAAACCAAAGTAGGCGGTAATTCCGATGTGGCCCAACAGGCCGAAATACGCAGTCAGCGGCGTTGTCAGGTTTCTAGGCAGTTTGGAAAGACCCTTACCGTCGGAGACCGCGAACTCCTGCCAGCCCGACATCCCTTGGACCAGGTCACCTACCTGAAATTCGTCACTACGTGATTGCTCGACCACGCCGATGGTAAGTCCCCGCATCACATCACCTATCTGTACGGGCGTAATATAGGACTTTCTGTCTTTCATCCAGCCACGGTATCCAGGGTCCAACGAGAGGTAAACATTGCGTATCAAAATTTCGCCATGGCCGGGAGTAGGCACGGGCTCTTCAATGAATTCGAAGTCTGACTCCTTCACCAGACCAACCGGGCGGGCTGAAAGACGCCACTGTCGATTTTTTCCTTTTGTCATACCACTTTCTCCGAATCCCTGAACTTATGCGTCGCCAAATCTGCTCGCTGTTCGTTCACCTTACCTCTGCGAATCGGCAGCTGTCAAAGACGCTAAGGCCTTCAAGAAAATCATGTGGTCTCACCAACGCCTACGCGTCGAGCTCCACGATGCCTGCATCTCCGTCCACTGTGATCGACATGCCGTCCTTGATGACGGACGTGGCATCCTTGGTCATTATCACCGCCGGAATGCGATACTCCCTGGCCACGAGCGCGGCGTGCTGCATGACCGAGCCCGAGTCCAGCACTATGCCGCCCAGGATTGACAGCACCGGCGTCCAGTCGGAGCCCGCGTTTTCGGCGACGAGAATATCCCCCGGGTGCACCCTGGGCAGTCCCTCGCCGGGGGTCATGACTCGGGCGGTCCCCGTAACCTTTCCGCGCGACGCCGGGACGCCTTTCAAGATTCCACCCTCGAATCCTACTCCCGATGGTAGATCATGCATGCCCGCGAAGGGATCCTCGGGCAAAGGTCCGTTGCCCAGCTTTTCGGGCTGGTGCAGACCTTCTTGCCACTCCCTCAGCTTCATCCGCTCGGCTACTCTCGACCTTAAAACGTCTCGGGACGGGGTCGAGGCCGCGCCTCTAAGCTCCTCCATGGAAAAATGTAGGACGTCGTCGGGGTCGTCCAGGTCGCCCCTGTCCACAAGAATGGAGCCGACGGCGAATATGGCCTCACGCATGGTGCCGGTGGCCATCTGCTCCATCCAATAGTTGTGGTCTTCCATCATCTTCACTCTATTGATGGCGTTGACCAGGGCCTTATTGAACCTCAGTAGCCTATCGGGGTCGCCGGAAAGTCTACGACGCATCCTTCTCGTGGCGTTTTTCCGCTCCCGCAGCGCCTCGGCTTCGCGTCTTTCCAGCTCGTCAATGTCTTCTTCGGCGTAGGAGCCGATCTGGTCCAGGGGAATCTCTGGTCTCATGTTCCAGGTGTGCGAAAGGATATTCGCGGAAGAGCCATAGCTCCATCCGGCCCTCTTTCCGAATATTCGCAGCATCGCGTCGAAATGCTCCCGAAAAGATCGGACGGCGGGGCGCTTCCTGAATGCACCGTCTTCGAGAAGGTCATAGTCGCGCTCGGCGAACATTCCGAGAAGCTGATCGTCGGAGAGTGCGATCCTGGCCAGCCTTCTGAGGCGGGCAGTCAATCTCGTTATCGTGTTCGGGACCGCCTGGACGAATACGGTCGAGTCCATTGCCGGGTCTCCGGTGATTTCATGGAACGTCTCGGGCCAATCGGGAGACCTCTGGGCCTTATTCATGCACCAGTGCAGATGGCCGATAACGAAGCCCCACGCCTCCATGGCGGCATCCAGATATTCGACGCTTCCGGGCAGGTCCGCTCTCGACGGCTTCAAGGCCTCAAGCTGCTCCAGACGACGTTCTATCAGCGAACGTTGATGACCCTCGAAGTAGGACTTTCCTTGATCTACATAGTGGTCGACGCGGACACCGTGCGCCTCTTGCCTCTTTTCCAGCGCCGCCTCGTCAACATCGGGAGACCTGACGTAGACATACCCATTGACGATCTCTGCTATGTGAAGGCGATTGCGCGGCGACCCCGTCTCCTCGAAGCATCTGCGCTGCCAGTCCAGGAAGTAACGAGCGGCGTCGTACTGGAGCTGGAACAGTGGTTCGGTGCGGTTCAAGAGGAAATGCCGCGACCAGCCGTATTGCGTATCGACGGAGGCCTCCCAGTCGATCGCGTCGGAGGCGCCGCCGGTCGATATTGGACGTGCCTGCAGCAGAATAGGCGTGCCGTCGACCATGGCAAACTCGATGTCCTGGTCGCCGCCGAACAGCTCGACGACCCGCTTGCCTATTGTCACAAGGTCGGATATTTCATCGTCTCGCAACGAAGGCAAACGACGTTCGGCTTCGGGCGGCTGCACCTCTGCCGTCCCGCCGCCCTCCAAGCCGACGACTATGAGCTCCTTGTCCGAGATGTCGGACGATTCGATCTCGCCGGTCTCAGCGTTTACCAAGAAATAGTCGACGGAATATGCGCCTGATACGACGCCCTCGCCCAACCCCAGCGTGGCGTTTATTACGTAGTTGCCGGAGCCGTTGACCGGGTCCCGCGTAAACATCACCCCCGATGCGCTGGGTTGAAGCTGGGCCTGGACTACCACGGCCATCTCACAATCCAACGGACTGATGCCCTTCCCCAGGCTGTA
Organism: Chloroflexota bacterium; assembly: GCA_022561955.1. Next base: position 3,202 of record JADFQF010000065.1, read on the forward strand.
GGCGATGGCGTGAGGGGTGTAGACGGATGCCCATACATCTACTATGCGGGCCACCACATCGTCCAACGAGGACACGTTGAGATACGACGAGAACTGCCCCGCGAAGCTGGCCTCCGCCTGGTCCTCGGCGGTCGCCGAAGATCGCACCGAAACCTTGCCGCCGCCCAGGGACGCGTACGCCCTTTCGACTGCCGACACGGCCTCGGGAGACAGCGTCAGCCGGGAAATTATATTGCGGGCGGCCTCTCCGGCACTATCGAGCGCCTTCGCATCTTCGTGATCGAGGCCTCGAAGCGCATCTTCCAACTCTGACGCTCGTGGCGACACCTGGGCCTTGAATACGTCGGTCGTGACGACAAAGCCCCTGGGTACCGGCAGTCCGGCCGATGTCATTCTCGCCAGGTTCGCGCCCTTGGCCCCAGAAAGAGCGAGGGCCTGTGCTTCCGCTTCTTCGAGGCCCACGACCTTCAAGCTTGCCATATTCCGTTACTCTCCAAAATTTTCTACCGCTGTAATGTCTGAATCAGTCTTCCCGCTACCACCGATCTACATTCTCTCCGCCGTCATAGATTCGTTCCAGCAAGGGTGAGTTCCAAAAGAAGTCAGGACCTGAACAGGCTATCTACTTCCTTGCGATTCGGCATCGCTTCCTGAGCCCCGGACCTGGTCACGGCCAGCGCACCGGCGGCGGCACCGAAACGCACCGCATCCGCCAGGCCCACGCCTTCCGACAGCGCCACGGTCAACGCCGCACCGAAGGCGTCACCTGCCGCTACCGTGTCCCGCACTTCGACCTCGAAGGCGGGCACGCAGCCCTGTTCGCTCTTAGAGGCGTAACAGACTCCATCCCGCCCCATCTTCACTATGGCGGCACCTACGCCTCTTTCCAGCAGGGCTTCGGCGGCCTGCTTCCCGCCGTCGGGCCCCGTTACGACCACGCCCGTGAGAGACTCCGCCTCGGTCTGGTTGGGCGTGATCACGTCGATCAGCGAATACGCATAGTGCGGCAGCTCCGCGGCAGGCGCCGGGTCCATAACGACGCGCACGCCCCTGGAGCGGGCATATCTTGCGGCCTCGAGCGACACGTCGACCGGCACCTCCAGCTGTAGCATGAGCGCGTCCGCCCCCTCGAGCACACTCTTCATCGCCTCTACTTGCTCCGCGCCGCACGCCATATTCGCGCCATGCACGGCGATGATGCGGTTCTCGCCCGACCCCTCGATCAGGATCATCGCTATGCCGGTCGAGTTCGCCTGGTCCAGGGCGACGCCGCTCTCATCAATGCCCTCGGAGCGCAGGTTCTCCAGCAGAATGGGACCGAACGCGTCGTAGCCGACCCTGCCGACCATTCGTACGTCGGCGCCTAGCCTGGCCGCCGCCACGGCCTGATTTGCTCCCTTCCCTCCCGGTGTGGTGTGGAAGGTATCACCGAACACCGTCTCGCCGCCGGCCGGTAAGCGGGTTGCAGTGGCGACGAGGTCCATGTTTATGCCGCCGAGAACGACGATGGTCGGTCTCTTCGGAATAGAGCTAATCGGAAAACCCACTAGCCTATTAGACCGTCGGCGAGGAGCTCTTCCAGGACCTGCGCCGCGCCGTCGTCTTCGATGCTGGGGGCTACCCGGTCGGCCACCTCGAGCACCTCCGGGACCGCACCCGAAATCGCGACGCCGAGCCCGGCCCACCGGAGCATATGCACATCGTTGTAGCCGTTCCCGAAGGCCACGGTCTCGCTCTGGTCTATGCCGAAGTAGCCGCACAGCCACTCCAGGGCCTTGTCCTTGCCGCTGGCGGGATGCAGGATTTCGCAGAACTGGGGCAGCGAGCGAGTGATGTGCAACCGGGAGTCGAACCGCTCCTTCAGGCTGATCTCCAGGCGCTCGATATCACCGTCTTCGCCCACGACAACCAGCCTGGTCAGCTCCTCGGCGGCGATCTCTTTGAGGTCGTCGACGACGTTGACCCTCACGCCGTTGCGCTTGCCGTATCCCAGCGACCACGGTGTGTGATGATCGACGTACACCTCGTGCCCCAGGTACGCCATCACCTGCATTTTCCACTCGTCCAGAGCGTCGAAGGCGTCCAGCGCCATCGCCGCGGTCAGCGGGCGGTGCCAGAGCACCTCTCCGGTCACGGGGTCGGCTATGTGCGCGCCCTGAAATGAGGCGATCGGCGTACGAATTTCGAGGTCGGCGCTCGATTGCACCGCGGAGCTAAAGATTCGTCCGGTGGCGAGAGTCACTTCGGCTCCTGCCTCTCGAACCTCATCGACGGCTCTACGCGTCCTGTCCGAAAGCGGGTATTCGTTGCTTCGAATGGTGCCGTCTATGTCCAGGGCAACCAGTCTATATCCCATCTGTTCTTATCCTGAAAGGCGGGCCGTGTTAGAATTTTCTACAGCGTTCCACCAGAAACATTGAAGAAGCGAATGAGAAGAATTCCTCCACGCCTCATATGGTGGCTGATTATAATGCCTATCGGCCTGTTCGTGCTATTCCTGGCCCTCAAGGACAGCTCGTGAATCCATTTCACCTAAGAGTACCCGATATGGCCGTTAACTGATGCAGGATAATTGGCCCCGACCAATCGCGATCTGCGTCGTCCGTCGCGACGACAAGATATTCGTCGCCGAGGGCTTCGACTCGGTCAAGAACGAGACGTTTTACCGGCCGCTGGGCGGGACGATCGAGTTCGGGGAGTACGGCCGCGACACCGTGGTGCGCGAGCTCATGGAGGAGGTGGGCGAGCCGTTGACCAACGTCCGCTTCATCGGCACGAGCGAAAACATCTACACACTTCTCGGCAAACCCGGCCACGAGATCGTACTGATATATGAAGGCGATTTCGTAAACGGGGTGATCTACGACACGCCGAGCGTCGAGGCCCGCGAGGGGGACGCCGTATTCATCGCCAGGTGGATGCCGATGTCGGACTTCGTCGACGGCAGGTTCCCGCTATATCCCGACGGCCTGCTGGGGATGCTGACCGCCGATTGACGGCGTTTCGTATTAATGCTATTGTCCTGCTTGATTAAAATCTATTACCTCTTGGGGTACATTCGGACTGGACCGGCGGCTTTTAGATCACCACCTACAAGCTAGGGTCGCTACATCGCCGATCGGACATGGTAGGTTTTTCAAGCATCGGTCCCTTACTGGAGTATTTCCCACGAAGATTGGAGGAGGCAATGACGACGCTTTCGGTTGATACGGTGACGCCATCGGATGTAGGCCGGGCCGTCGATGTGATGGTACTTGCCCACAGTGGAGACCCGTTAGCTCGGTATGCATTTCCCGATTCAGGAGAATACCTCCGATATTTCCCAGACTTAATCAAGGCGTTTTGCGGCGGGGCATTCGAGCACGGCACCGCTCGTCACGTTGGGGACTATCTTGGCGTTGCGTTTTGGCTTCCACCAGATGTCCATCCCGACGAAGATGCATTGGGCGAGCTTCTTTCGAGGACTATTCCCGAGCAAAACCAGGAAGACTTTTTTGCTCTTTTCGAGAAGATGGGCAGTTATCATCCAGACGAGCCACACTGGTATCTGCCTCTAATTGGCGTAGACCCCGCTCAGCAGAATAAGGGGTACGGCTCGGAATTATTAAAGCACTCCCTTGTTGAATGCGACCTCGGAAACAAGCTCGCATATCTAGAATCCACGAATCCGCGAAATATACCACTGTACGAGCGTCACGGCTTCGAGGTACTCGCCACGCTACAGGTCGGCACCTCCCCGCCTGTCACTCCGATGTTGCGAAAACCGCAATAAGGGAATCCATCGACGGCCTGCTGAGGGAGCGCATCCCCATTCCTTCGACGGTCTCTCCGAGGACTCGGTCCGTGGGGACGGATTCTCCTCCTCCCCCCTTTGCCACTCTTCCGAGTCCGAAGATATAGCCTTTAAA
>JADFQF010000001.1 GCA_022561955.1 Chloroflexota bacterium
CGTTCCGTGGATGCGAAACGTGGGACTGTCCGCAGAGGCGATGGGCTTGGGACGATTAATTACGAGTCTGGAGAGGTAATCGCCGGGAGAGATATTCATTTAGGAGATGAAGGACGCCGGCGTTTCTAATATGAGAGGTCCCGGTCTAAAAACCAGATATCGCTTAGAACATACGATATGCTTTTGATAGACGCACGTGAATACGCCAAGGTAATCTTAAGCATGAAAGAAACAGCTTAGCGTCTAAAATCCACAGGCGCAGCCCCTATTGCTCGCACTGAAGTTGGACAAAAAGCCAAGCCTTCGCGCGGTCATTTCTACCCCCCGAGCCGGTTCGCTGCGCTACAGGTATGGCCGGCGTCCCTTCCGTCACCTCCCCAATGCCCTCCCTGGCAGCGCGCCCGTGTGCTCGCCGTCGTCGATTACGACCGTGCCGTTGACGATCACGTACGGTATGCCGATGGGGAACTGCTTGGGCTCGGTGCGCGTCGCCGGCGCTCTGACGTTGTTTGCGCTAAAGACGGTTATGTCGGCCTTCATGCCGTCGCGAAGAATCCCGCGATCGTGGAGGCCAAGACGCTGCGCCGGGAACGACGTCATCTTGCGGATGGCGTTGGGCAGCGACATCTGGTTCTCCTCGCGCACGTACTCAGAGAGGATGACGGGGAAGCAGCCGTAGGTGCGGGGGCTGGGGAAGTCGCCGAGAAGCACTGCGTCGCTGCCGACCATGGAGAGCGGGTGGGTCACGAAGGCGGGGAGCGAGTTGCCGTTCGCGCCCATGGATATGTAGCAGGTCTGCAGGTCCTCCTCCAGCAGCAGGTCGCAGATCGTGTCTACCGGGTGCTGTTTGCGCATCTCCGCTATGGACGCGATGGAGTGGCCCTCGTACTGGTGGTTCTGCGGCTGCTTGAAATAGGTCAGCCAGACCTCGTGCCAGGACGTACCGCGGGGCACGACCTCCTTCTTGAGACGCTCGCGCCCCTCGTCCGAGGCCAGGACCTCCTTTAGCTTGCCGATGCCGCCTATGTGCGCCCAGTCCGGCACCATGATGAGCAGACGCGTGCTGCCGTAAATGTATGGATAGCTGTCGAAGGTAACGTCCTGGCCGGAGCCGGCGGCGTCTTCGACCAGCCTCAACAGGCCGCGGCCACCCCCGGTGCTGGGCGCTCGTTGATAGAAGTGCGTGATGTGCACCGGGATGCCGCTGCGGGTCCCGATCTCCAGCGCTTCCTTGAAGGGGTCGAGGTACATGTCTCCCAGGTGGTAGCGCACGTGGGTATGATATATGCCGCCCATATCCACGACCTGGCTGGACAGCTCCACGAGCTCGTCGGTGTCGGCGAAGCTGCCGGGAGGGTAGTCCAGTCCCGTCGAAAGACCGACTGCTCCCTCCTCCATCGCCTCTCGTATGATTGCCTTCATGTTTGCGATGTCGGCCTTGGTGGCGGGCCTGTCGTCCCAGCCTATTACGTTGATTCGCACTGGTGAGTTGCCCAGGATATAGGCGATATTCACTGCCGCCTTGCGGTCGAACATCTCCAGGTATTGCTCGACGGTCGACCATCTTCCCGGCAGCGGGGGATTGCCGTCTAGTCCTGAGTTGAGCTCAACGAAGGCGAGGAAATCGTCGTGGGAGCGAAAGGGGGCGTACGAGTTTCCGTCAACGCCGATTAGCTCGGTCGTGATGCCCTGGCGGACCTTTGGATGGTGCTCGGGCTCGGATAAGATGACGAGGCCCGCGTGAGAGTGCATGTCGATGAAGCCCGGCGAGACGACGTGGTCGGCGGCATCGATCGTCCGAGCGGCCTCCACCGAGGCGGTGCCGCCCCTGAACATCCGTATCGTATCCCCCTCGACGCCGACTGACCCGTAAAAACCCGGGCTCCCAGTGCCGTCCAGGATGTAGCCGTTCGTGATGAGTAGATCGAGCATTTTGGGCGACCTCCGAGGCTATTTTCGAGTTATCGGCAACCGCCCCGGTGTGAAAAACGTGGAGTCGACGATGGTCGGATTGTACACTCTCGCCGCCGCGCAGCCAACAAAGGCGTAGAGTAGGCCGAAACAGGGTCGGCGGCGCCCTTCCCGTTTTTCGATACGGCTTGCTATAATTCCGTATAAGGCATTATCTTTCGAATCAGGCACTGGCCCCGCGGGCTGCTTACGGATGGATGCGGCTATGAGAGCGGCCGATTAGTCGTCCGCGCTAAGGTCAGGAGACCAAAATCCGCCTTACAGGAGAGGTCGTAATATCATGCAGGAGATAAAGGCTGCCATCATGTTGCTTGCTAGCAAGATCGCCGACATAATGGTGCGTCTTTGACCTCTCTTCCAAGGAGAAGCAGATAGAAGGGCTGGAAAAGAAGGCGTCCGATCCATCTTTTTGGGGAGTCCCGTCGGAGGCCCAAAAGACGATGAGGAAGATGGCGACGCTGAAGACTGAGGTGGATGCGTGGAGGGGCCTCGACGAGAAGGTCACCTCGCTAGGGGACCTGGTGGAGCTCGCCATGGAAGAGAAGGACAACTCTCTGCTGGAGACGTTCGTTGACGAAGTGGCGGAGATCCAGTCTACGCTGGACGATCTCGAGTTCAAGCTCGTGCTCTCCGGGCCCTACGACAACCGAAATGCCATCATCGCGCTGCACTCCGGAGCGGGCGGCGTGGAGTCGCAGGACTGGACCAGCATGCTGATGCGAATGTACCTGCGCTGGGCGGAGCGTCGCGGCTTCAAGAGCGAGATACTCGATGTTTCCACGGGAGAGGAGGCGGGCATCAAGAGCGCCGTCATCCAGATCACCGGCGACTATGCTTACGGCTACACCAAGGCCGAGCGAGGGGTTCACCGACTCGTTCGCCTTTCTCCCTTCGACGGCGACCACGCCCGCCATACCTCCTTTGCCCTGTTAGAGGTGCTTCCCGAGGTCGAGGAGGGCGTTGACGTGACCATCAACCCGGACGACATCAGGATAGATGTCTTCCGCGCGGGTGGTGCGGGAGGGCAGAGCGTCCAGAAGAACTCCACGGCAGTCAGAATCACCCATATTCCCACCGGCATACGGGTAAACTGCCAGAACGAGCGCTCTCAGCACCAGAACAAGGAGATCGCCATGAGAATACTTCTGGCGCGCCTTGTGGAACGCGAGACGGAAGAGAAGGCCAAGCAGATTGCGAAGCTCAAGGGCGAGCACATTTCTCCCGAGTGGGGAAACCAGATACGAAGCTACGTAATCCACCCCTACAGGATGGTCAAGGACCACCGGACCGGGTACGAAACCTCCGACGCCGACGCCGTTCTGGACGGCGATATCGACGGGTTCATAAAGGCCTATCTCACCTCAACGGTTGGGACGAAGCCATAGGTTGTGGCCCGGCCAGGCCCAAAAACATGTGTTAACGACCGTCCACTGTGGCCAAATCAAAGATGTGTGCACGGCATCAAAATTGGAAGATTAGGATTTTAGGGTGGTGTAAACAATGCGGAAAAAGTGGTTAGTAACGCCATTTGTTCTAATCGCCCTCGCTGCGATCGCTTGCGGCGAGGCCGTATCCCCGGGGCCGGATAACCCACAAGAGCCTGCCGCCGCACCTGCTGCCGCGGCCGTCGAGACTCCGCAGGCATCTCCAACCGCAGAGGCCTCTCAGGCTCCTGCTCCTGCTACGAAGGAGCCACAAGCCGCCGCGGCGCCATCCGGTACGGGCCGGACCGGCGGCATATTCCGCAGGATGTGGGCCGACCCACCGACGCTGGACCCTCATCTGACGTCGGACACCACCTCGGCGGGCATCGTGGTGGAGGTGTTCAGCGGTCTCATCACCTTGGACACCGACCTCTCCTTGCAACCGGATATCGCTGAGAGGTGGGAGATCAGCGAAGACGGGACGGTGTACACCTTCTTCCTGAGAAAGAATGCAAAATTCCACGACGGCAAGCCCATAACCGCGCAAGACTTCGTCTGGTCGCTGAATCGCGCCGCGAGCCCAAGCATCGCCTCCCCCGTTGCCTCGACGTACCTCAACGACATCGTCGGGGTTAATGAGGTGCTTTCGGGCGAGGCTACCCGCATCAGCGGAGTGAAGGCCATCGATGAGAATACCCTCCAGATAACGATAGACGCTCCCAAGGCATATTTCCTCGCAAAGCTGACTTATCCCACGGCCTTCGTACTCGATAGAGAAAATGTTGAGTCCGCCGAAGACTGGAGGGACAATCCCAACGGGTCGGGCCCATTCAGGCTGAAAGAGTACAAGGTCGGGGAGCGGATAATCCTGGAACGCAACGAGCTCTTCTACCTCGAACCCGCGAAGCTAGATCAGGTATTCATGAACCTTGCCGGTGGCCAGGCCATGGCCATGTACGAAAACGATGAGATAGATATAACCGGCGTGGGCCTGTTTGACCTGGAGAGGCTGCGAGACCCCAGCGAACCCTTGAGCAGCGACCTCAAGGTGGCGCCACCGGGTTTCAGCGTCACATATATCGGCTTCAACCCCAACGAGCCGCCCTTCGACGATCTGAATTTCAGGCTGGCGCTGAATCACGCAATCGACAAGGAGCTGATCGCGGAGGAGGTGCTGGCCGGACTGCGCGTGCCGGCTTACGGAGTCCTACCTCCGGGCTTTCCCGGATTCGATCCTACGATAAAGGGCCTTCGGTTCGACCCCGAAAAGGCTGTGAGGCTGCTGGAAGAGTCGAACTACGCCGACCCGGACACGAGGCCCCGTATCGTGATAACCGTGCCGGGTACCGGAGGCAACATCGGTCTGGACATGGAAGTAATACTGGAGATGTGGCGCCAAAACCTGGGCGTCGAAGTCGAGATTCAGCAGGTTGAATGGGCGACCTTCCTTCAAGACCTCAATCGAAAGCGGTTCCAGGCCTTCGCGGGACTGGCGTGGCAGGCCGACTACCCAGACCCTCAAGACTTCCTGGATATCCTGTTCCACACCGACAGCGATACCAATCACGGCGGCTACAGCAATCCCAAAGTAGACGCCTTGCTGGAGGAGGCGAGAATAGAAAGGGACGTTCAGAAGCGATTCGACCTGTACAATCAGGCGGAACGGACTATTATAAATGACGCCGCCTGGGTGCCGCTCTGGTACACGGGCGAAAGATACCTTCTTCTTAAGCCCTACATCAAAGACTACGCCCTGACGCCCATGACGGTGCCCAAACTGAGGAAGGTTTACATAGAAGAGTAGCGGCTTCAGAGGGTGCACCGGAACGCCAAAGTCGTGGTTCCGCGTAGAATACGCGGCTTCGGGCCGAAAAATAAACGTGCCGCATATCGATATTGGGCCTGCCGTAAGAGAAATTGCCCTCGCCGTTGAGCAATTCTTGAAAAGCGGTCGTCCTTGCCCGAGAGTGCGCCTGAAGGTACAAGGACAGTGTCGACGATCGACGGGTAGCGAGGTTAATTAATGTCGGTCTACATCGCTCGTAGACTATTATGGGTCCCATTCCTGCTCCTGGCCGCCTCGATGGTGACCTTCACATTGGGCCGTTTCGGTCCCGGCGATCCGGTCGAGGTGATCCTGGGCGTGCGCTATGACGAAGTGGCCGCGGACAACATCAGGGAGCAGCTCGGGTTAAATCGACCCTTCGCGGTCCAGTACGGCACCTACGTCTGGGGAGCGCTCCACGGGGACTTTGGGGAAAGCTACAGGCATCGAGGCCGCTCCGTCCTCTCCCTGTTGGCACCCAAGATATGGGTCTCATTTCAGGTGAACCTCGTGGCCCTGATCGTAAGCCTGGGGATAGGCCTGCCGCTCGGCTTCTGGATAGCTCATCGTCAAGGCCGGTGGGAAGACCCGACCAGCGTGGCCGTCGCCCTCATGCTGATGTCCATACCCATCATGGTGAGCATACCCTTGGTTCTGTGGGGACTCTGCCTAAAACTGGATGTCGTCCCCTGTTCGGGATGGGGCGGCTTCTTCGATCCCAGGATGATCGTCCCGGCCATAACCATGGGCATTCCAGGTGTCGCCGGTCTTGCCAGGCTGATGCGCGCGAGCACCCTGGAGGTGCTGGGCCAGGACTTCATCAGGACGGCCAAGGCGAAGGGTCTCTCGGCCTTTACCGTGGACACTCGTCACATATTCAAGAATGCCATGATCCCCATCGTGACTATCCTGGCCTTTTCACTGGCCGGCATGCTGAGCACCAGCTTCATCGTAGAGACGATACTGGGCATACCCGGAATTGGCCAGTTCACCGTCGACTCCATATTCAACAGGGACTATCCCGTGATCATGGCGGTAGTCCTCTTAGGCGCCGCCGCATTTGTGGTCGCAAACCTGATTGCAGACATCACGTACTCATTCATCGACCCGCGAATTCGCTACCAGTAAACGGGATACCGACGAAATGGCGCTTACCGAAGTTGGATTACGGCAAGAGGCAGGGACCAAGGCGAAGGGACATCTCGCCCGGGCCCTCTCCAGGCTCGTGCGCAAGAAGATCGCGATGGTCTCCGTCGTCATTCTGATCATAGTGTACGGAGCGGGCATTCTGGCGCCGGTCATCTCTCCATACGATTACACCGCTCAGGACTACACTCAGATCAGAAAGCCGCCGAGCCTCGAGCACATGGCCGGCACCGACTTCGCCGGGCGCGATGTGTTTACTCGGGTATTATGGGGCATTCAGAACACGGTCATTATCACCGTCGTAGTCATGGCGACGGGCGGTCTCTTTATCGGTGTGGCCCTCGGTCTCATTTCCGGCTATTTTGGTAAGCGCATCGACTCCCTTATCATGCGCACCGGGGAGGTCTTTGCGTCTTTTCCGGACATCCTGCTAATGATTCTGTTGGCCGCGACCCTCAGGCCGAGGTTCCTCGAGTGGGCCAGATGGTTTGAGGACAACACGGCTTTGGACGGTCTCGTGCGTTCGGGGATCGTGGATTACGTAGTAGTGTCCCTGGCCCTGGTGTCTTTCGGCTGGATTGGCATGGCGCGCCTGGTCAGGGGTCAGGTGCTTTACCTGAAGGAGACGCAGCACGTGGATGCGGCCAGGGCGATCGGCGCCTCGACCCCGCGCATCTTGTTCATGCACCTGCTTCCCAATGCGATCAGCCCGATCGTCGTGACCGTCACGATGGGAATGGGAGTGCTGATCGGCACCGAGATCATTCTGAGCTGGCTGGGCCTGGGAATTCAACCACCACGGCCCAGCCTTGGCAGGATGCTCCTGGAATCGGGGAATATTGGCGCGCTCAGGGAGGTCCCATGGCTCCTGCTGGCGCCCGGGCTAGTGGCGTGGACTCTCGTGCTCGCCTGGAACCTTCTGGGCGATGCGCTTAACGACGTGCTGAACCCCCGCACACGTTAGACTCAGCACTTTGCCTGGGCCGTTGGCGGCTACGAAAACCGCGAGCCTAGCTCCGCGGGACTACTGAAATCGTAACCGTTTCAACCGGGCTTAATTACCGACCATTCCTCTAGTCCCCCCCATGAATTGGCCGCCTGGTCGCTACGAATTCGACAACCCGACCACTCTCATCCTGCGAATACTTCCAATCCATTACAGGTTAGCGCCCATCCCGAACTGGTACATTCACTGAGCAACAGGTGTACGTTACCCTCTTGGGCTGTCCTCTTTACGCTGATAAATTCATGAGTAGGGTACGAGGATAGAACACCTCGTAGCGCGAAGGTTTCGGCGCAGACGTCTGTGATGTGGATGATGTGAGGAAGGGGGTGACGAATGCCGCCGACGTTGACGAGCAATAGCCCGGTACATCGCCGGCGCGGCATCAGATAGTCCTCTGGGTTCTTGCGTGGGCGAGCTCGGCTTTAGGCCGGCGGCACCGGGAAATGTGCTCTCCTATGCGTCTTGCAGCGTTGTTGAAATCCAACGCCGCAGCGCCGTGGCGAAAGTTATAAACAGAAACGCCGCGAGCCCGGGAGGATAATTAGATGGAGCTTGCCTCCGACATCACGCCGGAAGACCTTCAGGTCTTCCTTCAAGAGGCCGAAGAGCATCTGCAGCTGCTCGACGAAGACTTTATCAGGCTGGAAAGAGAGCAGGACAATCAGGACCTGCTCCAGGAGATTTTCAGGGCTGCCCACACGCTGAAGGGCTCCTCAGCCATGCTGGGGCACGAGCGTATGACTGCGCTGGCCCACGTCATGGAGACTCTCCTCGATAACGTAAGGAAGGGCACGCAGGAAGTCACGACCGAGGTAATCGACGCCCTGCTGCACAGTCTCGACGGACTGAACCTGCTCAAGGATGAGCTCATTGACGACGACGCGCCCGAAACCGATGTCACAAGCGTCATAGAGGAGCTCGAAAGAGCTACGAGCGATGGCGAAGGCGCCGCTGGTGCGGGCAATCCAGGCAATATCGAGCTAAAGGTGGCCCTGGATGAGCAGGCGACGGCAAAGCTAAGGCTTTTCGAGGAGACCGGTGGGAAGACTCGGCTGGTCCGGATAGCCTTCTTCAAGGAGACCGAATGGGCAGCGGTACGCTGCTTTCAGGCACTCGATGCACTGGAGTCTCTGGGAGAAGTGCTGGGTTCCAACCCTACGCAAGACGATGTGGTAGCGGAAAGGGTGGACCACGAGCTACTGGCGGTGATTGCCGTCAGCGCGTCTGATAGTGAAATTGAGAACGCTGTCAGACCCATTGAGGACGTGGAGACCGTTTCGGTCGATGCATACGTTCTTGATGAGGAACAGGCCGCTGCCGATGAGCCGTCGGCACGGAGCGTCGTAGCCGGGGCCGCGGACGACGCGACCACTTCGAGGCAGCAGGGGCATAAATCGCAAACGGTAAGGATAGATGTCGAGCGTCTCGACGACCTGATGAATATGATAGGCGAGCTAATAATAGACCGAACACGCATCGTGCAGATCAGCAAGGCGCTGGACTCTCAGTACGCCGGCGAAGAGCTGATTCAGGCCCTGAGCAAGACGTCCGATCATATCGTGCGGGTCGTGGACGAGCTCAAAGAGACCACGATGCAGATACGCATGCTTCCTATCGGCACCGTGTTCAGCAGCTTCCCTCGTCTGATGAGAGACCTTGCCCAGCGTGTCAACAAGCAGGTCAACTTCACCATGGACGGTCAGGACACAGAGATAGACAGGACCGTAATCGACCGCATCAAAGACCCGCTGATTCACCTGCTTCGAAACGCCCTGGACCACGGCGTAGAAACGCCCGAAGAGCGGGTCGCCAAGGGCAAATCTGAGGAGGGTAACGTCCATCTGTCCGCCTTCCAGGAACAGGGGAACATCGTAATCACGGTCCAAGACGATGGGAACGGAATAGACCCCGAAAAGATCAGGCAGGCCATGGTGAAAAAGGGGCTAATATCGGCGGAGGCGGCCTCCAGGCTTACCGACGCGGAGGCGATAGACCTGATATTCCTGCCTGGAGCGTCGACGGCGGCAAAAACGACCGACATCTCCGGGCGCGGTGTAGGAATGGACATCGTCAAGTCCAATATTGAGGCGATCAACGGCTTCGTGAACATCGAGACCGTTCTCGGCGAGGGCACGAAGTTCATTCTTCGCCTCCCACTCACCCTGGCGACATTACACGCGATGCTGGTGACGTTAGACGACACGCTGTACGCGATCCCTCTAGTTTACGTTCTGGAGGCTGTAAATCGGGAGCGGGCGGATATAAGCACGATCGAAGGAAGAGAAGCCATCCGTCTCCGGGGAAGCGTCTTGCCGCTCGTCCATCTTGGTCAAGCACTGGGCATACCAGGCTCACATTCCAGAGTGGGGGATCGGATCTGGGTAGTAATCGTCAAATTCGGTGAGAAGCTTGTCGGCCTGGCCGTGGACGAGCTCACCGAGCTTCAGGAAATCGTCGTGAAATCCCTGGGCCAATATATCGGAAACGTCAAAGGAATCGCAGGCGCAAGCGTGCTTGGAGATGGCCGCGTCGTGCTGATACTGGACATCGCCACTCTGATGAATCTAATCACGCAAAACTCCGACAGGAGTGGGGTTTTCGCGGCGTAGATCGGAGGTAACGCCTTAAAAAGAAGAGCGACTGTTAGCCGAACGACAGACCATGTCCGTATTTGACGCGGACTCGAGTCCCGTGCGATCGGGATTTACAATGAAAGGACGGTGTCGTGAGTACATCTTCGATTATTCTCAACGAAGCCGACCTCAAGGCATGGACAGAGCTGGTTAGCATGGGCGTCAGGAATGCGCTCAGCGGCCTGTCAGATATGGTGGGGAAAGAAATTGAGATCTCCAATCTTGAGGCCCGGTACATAGCAATAAAGGACGTTGCCTATCTGGTAGGGGGTCCTGAGCAGACGACAGCAGCGATATACCTCAGCGTTTCCGGAGCGGCTGAGGGCCACATGATCGTGATCTATCGCTCGGAAACGGCATTCGAGCTAATAGATTTGCTGCTCGGTCAGGATCCCGGCACAACCGATGCGCTGGGCGAGATGGAAATCTCCGCGCTCGGTGAAATGGGCAACATCGTAGGCTCCTTTTTCCTCAATGCTTTGGCGGACGCCACAGGGCTCAAACTGAGAGTATCTCCTCCTTCCGTAATGATGGACATGGCCGGCGCCATTCTGGACGCAGTGTTGGCCGAGATCATGTTGGATGCGGATGAGGCCCTGGTCATGCAGACGAGCTTCGGCACTGAGGATATGCAAATAAACGGTACGTTTCTTTGCCTGCCCAGCCCGAGCCTGCAGACCGCTCTGCTCGACCATTGGAGCGGCGAATGACAACAACTCAACTGGACACCATAGTCGTCGGCATGGGAGAGCTGCAGGTCTCCAAGGACCTTCACGCCGTGCTGACGTGCTTGGGGCTGGGTTCTTGCATAGGATTTTCGTCCTATGATCCAGTGGCGAAGGTTGCGGGTATGGTCCACATTGTTCTGCCCGATTCCGCTGGCAAGACCGTCGTGCTCCCAGGCAAATTCGCGAATACGGCGCTTCCCGCTCTGATAGAGGACATGGAAAAGCTGGGGGCGGAAAAGAGAAGAATGCTGGTGAAGATAACCGGGGGGGCCCAAATGTCCCTCGTCGCCGGCAGTGCGGGAATTTTCAAAACGGGGGAGAGAAATCTGGAGGCAACAGAAAAATCGGCCGTCGAGCACGGCCTAAAAATAGCCGCCGCCGATGTCGGGGGACACAGCGGCAGGACGCTACGTTTATATGTCGAGTCCGGCAAGGTCACTGTAACCACCGCCGGCACTGAGACAATAGATCTGTAGGAGAGGATGAAATGCCAAAGGTCCTAGTTGTTGATGACGCTACGTTCATGAGGATGAAAGCGACGAAGCTTTTGTCTTCCAATGGATATGAAGTGATTGAGGCGGCCACGGGTGCTGAGGCCGTCGAATGCTACAAGTCTGAGAGTCCCGACGCAGTACTACTGGACATAACTATGCCCGACATGGATGGATTGCAGGCTCTCAAGGAGATCAAGAAGATAGACCCAAATGCCAATGTAGCCATGGTGACGGCGATGGGGCAACAGTCCATCGTCATGGAGGCGCTTAAGGCCGGAGCCAAGGACTTCGTGGTGAAGCCTTTTGACGCAGACAGGATCCTGGCGGCCATCGCCAAGATTATGGCCTAGCGGCAGGTCTGTGGGAGAGAAAATGAAGGAAAGGGTTAGAGTCCTCGTTGTCGACGACTCCGTATTTGCCAGGAACGCCATATCCAGGTCCCTGGAAACTGATCCGGATGTCGAAGTCGTCGGCACGGCAACGGACGGAATCAACGCAATCGAGCAGGTCAAGGCCCTCAGACCGGATGTCGTGACCCTGGACGTTAGCATGCCGCGGATGGATGGTATAGAGGCGCTGGAACGAATCATGTCCGAGTGCCCGACTCCCATAGTGATGCTAAGCGCCTTGACCGGAGAGAACACGCATGCAACCCTGGAGGCCCTCGAAAAGGGAGCCGTCGACTTCTTTCTCAAGTCGTCCACGCTCACTCCCGCGGGCCTCAACGGCCAGCCGTCAGAGCTCGTGGTCAAGATCAAGACGGCGGCGAAGGTGCCCATCGCGAACCTCGTGGCCGCCTCCAAGACCAAGCTCTCCCAGGCAGGCAATCGCAAGGTCAGGGCCGGCAGCACCGCGAGGCGAAAAATCCTCGTCATCGGCAGCTCCACCGGCGGGCCCAGAGCCCTGGCGGAGCTTATGCCCCAGCTGCCGGCGAACCTCCCCGCGGCGATTCTAATGGTGCAGCACATGCCCGCTGAGTTTACCCGCACGCTTGCCGAACGGCTCGACCAGGCCTCCGAGCTTAAGATCAGAGAGGCCAAAAGGGGCGATTCCGTCGAGTATGGCACGGCCCTGATGGCGCCGGGCGGCTACCACATGGTGGTAAAAAAAACGGGGGCCATCGGCCTGAACCAGGACCCGCTGGTATGCGGTGTTCGCCCCTCCGCCGACGTGCTTATGAAGTCGGTTGCCGAAAAGTACGGAAACGTCTGTGTCGGAGTGATCCTGACTGGAATGGGCTCGGACGGGACCGAAGGATCCAGGCAGATACGCCTGGTCGGTGGCAAGGTCGCCGCGGAGCACGAATCATCCTGCGCCGTCTACGGCATGCCCCGAAGTGTAATAGAGAGTGGAAACGCCGATACGGTAGCGCCTATATCGGGACTCGCAGACGAGATCATCCGATTGTGCAACGAATAAGGGATAGTGGAAGGACGACTGGTGCTTAACGATCAAGAATACGCGCTAATATCTCGCAAGATACTCAAGCTCATTGGAATCGATCTGTCGTTCTACAAGAGTCAGCAGATGCGAAGGCGATTGCAGGGCCTGGCCAATTCTCAGGCGAACTCGATCGTCGAATACTGTGCACTGGTGGAGCGTGACCCGGCCGCCCTCACAAAACTGAAGAATTTCCTGACCATTAACGTTACCGAGTTTTTCAGAGACGCCGAACAGTTTAACCTCTTAAAGACGAGGGTCATGCCCGAGCTTCTGAATAGGAGGGCGCATCTCAGTGTCTGGAGCGCGGGATGTTCTCATGGAGGAGAGCCCTATTCCGTGGCCATCACATTGAAGGAGATTACAGGCGACGCGCGACACAGGATAGTCGCCACGGATATCGACGAGCAGATCGTTGAGAAGGCTAAAAAAGGCGGCCCATATTTGGCTGCGGACCTGGCCAACGTTGCACCCAAGCTCGTGCTCAAGTACTTCCGGAAGGAGCCCGATGGGTTCTACGTAATCGACGAAATAAGGCGCATGGTCGATTTCAAGCAACAAGACCTGCTCAAGGGCAGATTTAATTCAGGGTTCGATTTGATCATGTGCAGAAACGTTGTCATCTATTTTTCCGATGAGGCAAAAGCGAAGTTATACAGTGGCTTTTATGACGCTCTGACCACCGACGGTATTCTGTTCATCGGCGCGACGGAGACTCTCCTGGAAGCCAAAGACGTGGGATTGGAAAGGGTTCATAACTGCTTTTATCGAAAGAAAATCGAAGAAAAACTACGTCCAGTCCAAAGTAGTGTGGTCAAAGCGCAAGGGTAGTCCATATAAGGAAGGCGGCGCCATGCGAAGGATATCGGCTAAAAACGCAAAAGAGGGAATGGTCCTTGAGCGGCCCGTCTACGATAGCCAGGGTTACGAGCTAATCGAGTCCGGCTCAACGATCAATGATGAGCTTCTGCGCACCCTGAACATATACGGAATCTCCGAGCTCATAATTAACGACTGGCGCGTCGACGACGTGCCAGTCCAGACCCTCATGTCTCCTGAGCTGGAGGGCATGGCCACCCAAGCCCTGCGCGCCATAATTGCCGAGTCTCAGGGCAGCAAGTTCATTGATGAGGCCTTGCTCGAAGAGGCTGAAGGCCCCATTTTCCAGATGACGAGGGAGCTGTTTCCAGAGGTCATTGGGGAGATGAACGCGTCCGGCTGTCAGCAAGTGAGTGACTACCCATTCGTTCAGCCCGCGAAGACCGCCAGCCTGTCGCTGCTCATGGGCAGACGGCTCGGCATGGGCATGTTGGAGCTTCCGGGCCTGGGCATGGCCGCCCTGATGAAGGACGTGGGCGGACTTCTCCTGCCGGGTGGCGTGCTGGACAAGGCAGAGCCTTCTGATTCGGAGCTGCTGGAGGTCCACAAGCATCCGGGATACGGCGCCGAGATAATCAGCCAGCTCGAACGCTTCGGTCCGGAAGTCGCTGAAGCTGTCTTCTACCACCACGAGCGCTGGGACGGTAGCGGCTATCCGGAAGGACTGAAGAAAGAAGACATCCCAACCTCGGCCAGGATCATCGGACTTTGCGATTCCTACTATGAGCTCGTCTCGAAACGGCCGGACAGCCCCTCCATAATGCCGCACGAAGCGATCGAATACGTGATGGCCTACAGCGGGGATCTGTTCGACCCGAAAATTGTGGAGATATTTGTCAGGCAGGTGCCGCTGTACCCAACCGGGGTGACGGTGAAGCTGAATTCAGGTGAGGTCGGGATAGTTTCCGACTCCAACCTCGGCTACGTAGGGAGACCCACGGTCCGTATCTGCTACGACGAGGGAGGAAAGCCTATCAGAGAGCCCTATGACCTGAGCCTCGCTCAGGTGGAGAACCAGGGCCGCATGGTTGTGCAGGTTGTAGATTACTAATGAGCACTGACAACAAAGTACTCTCTCAAGATGAGATAGACGCCATGCTGTCCGGAGGGTCATCCGACGGGGGTGATTCCGCGGATGAGGCCGAGCCCGCGGCGCCACCAGCCGCCCCGGCCGAACCGGCACCTGTGACGGCGGCTCCCGCTGCTCCTGCGGCGGCCCCTCCTGCTCCCGTGGCGGCGGCGCCTGCATTGCCCGACGAGACCCGAGAGATGTTGGGCCGGATGTCGGAGCGACTGGAGACTCTGGGCGCGGCAATGGAGAGAATAGCGCAGTTGGAGAGAGGGCTCACGGAGACCAACTCAGCTATTAGGCTCATGCATCAGGACATGCAGACGATGTCCGGTCAGGTGCAACTTGTGAGCAGCAGAGTCGAGGGCATACTCTCAAACCTGAAGGCGACACTGGGGTATCGCGCTCAGAGCACCTACGTATGCGCGTCCTGCCAGACCAAGGGTGAGGTGGCCGCCCAGGTGAAATGCACGCACTGTGGAACGACGAACTGGTGGGGCTGGTGGCCGTCCAAGTAGAGGCTGAAACGGCATGCGCGGCAATTGACTGTCGATTCTGGCA
This sequence comes from Chloroflexota bacterium, assembly GCA_022561955.1. The sequence goes on from JADFQF010000001.1 coordinate 15,177, forward strand.
GAGCACTGTATTTTGCCTGTTGATAGCCCAACATCAGGCGGATGGGTTCGAGAAGATGCCCGCAACGAGCATATTACGGAGTAGACGATGAAGGCGGAATATGTAAACGCCTTCCTTGTGCCGGCTCAGATGGTCTGGGAGAAAGAGCTGCACTGCCCTCTCGAATTCGTCGGCGCCGAGATGATTTTAGGCATGTTCACGACCTCGGAGCTCACAGTCACTATTGGCGTCAGTGGGGAGCTCGAAGGCAGCGTACTCTACGGATTCGGAAATGGCACGGGCCTGGCTCTTGCCGGTCGCATGATGGGCGAGACCATTGTCGAGCACAACGATTTGTCCCTCTCGGCAGTGGGGGAGCTGGCCAATATGATTACCGGAAATGCCGCGACGCAACTGTCCAATGCGGGGTATAGCTGCACCATAAGCCCCCCTATTATGATTGAAATGATTGGAAGTAGGATAGCTACTGTTGGAGGGACCCAAATTCTGGCGACCTTCAAAAGCGAGCTGGGAGACCTCACTATCCGGATCAGCTTGAAAGAGAGCCAGGGGTTGGGGAATGGCTTCAACAAAGGTGACAAGTGTACAAGAAGGAAATTGTTAGCGCGTTTGTCGAGCCCGCTCAAAGTGTTTGGAAAAAAGAGCTAGGACACGGTCTGAAGGCCCAGTCCGTGGAAGCCGCCGCCCAGACTTTCACCACCGAGGACATTACCGCGGTCATAAGCTTCCAGGGGCAGGTGACCGGGACTGTGCTATACGGCTTTAGCAAGATTACCGCGCGCACTATCGTCAGCGCTATGCTGGGCCAAGAGGTTCCCGACCTGGACGAGGTCGCCAACTCGGCATTGAGCGAGCTGGCCATGATGATGACGGTGCGGGCCACGGCCGAGCTGTCGGCCGCCGGCTATGATTGCCAGTTCAGCGCGCCGGTGGTTGTGGACGTGCCGGGAACGGTCCTGAACATAAGCAACAGCCAGATGAGAATGAACTTTTCCAGCGACCTGGGTCTGCTAAGTATCCGGATCGCCCTTGCCGACAACTCTCACGACGACGAGGACTCCCTCGACTGGCTCTGGCAAAGGTGGAACTAGCCCGGTCCGAGACTCGGCCAGGCTTCCGTCTACTCGAACCACTCTCCTTTTCCCTTCGATCGCAGCCTCAAGGGCATTCCTCGGCCGTCGGGCCATATCGTTTCGGGAGCCCTAGCTGCTCACGATAGCAGTCTCGTTTCCCGACCCTGCCATCGGAGCTCATTTTGCCGTCTCCTTGAAAGCGATCGAGTGCATTATGCGCCCTTTTGTTGACACCCGCCGACGCTCTGCCTAAACTTGCGTCTTAAAGTCTTGAATAGGTAGGTGAGGCTACGGAATGGGATTTCGACTGCTTCTATATCCACCGGGTCGCGGCGAGGACAGCATGGTCGGCGAGGAGTGGCCGGAAAAGCTGAGGCAGGCCGTTCCAGGCATCGACGTACAGGTGGCCGGTTCCCTGGGTGAGGCGATGGAGATGATCGGGGACGTGGATGCCGCCTTTGGCGACATCGTGCCCGAGCTCTTCGAGAGGGCCCACAATCTGAAGTGGATTGCTTGTCCACAGGCGGGGCCAAGGGCGGGATACTACCATCGGGACCTCATCAGCAGCGAGGTAGTCGTCACAAACACGCGGGAGATATACAACGACCACATCAGCGCCCACATTATGTCCTTCGTTCTCGCCTTCGCCAGGGGACTGCACGTTCACATCTCCAACCAGCTCCACGGCAATTGGGGACCTGGCAGCGACACAGTCCACCTGCCGGAAGCGACCGCACTGGTCGTCGGCGTCGGAGGCATCGGAGCCGAGACGGCCCGGCTATGCGCCGAGTTTGGCATGACGGTGCTGGCCGTTGACCCACGAGTCGGCATTCCCCCCAAAGGAGTCGCCGAGCTTCACGGGACTGATGCCCTCGCAGGTCTCTTGCCCAGGGCGGATTTCGTCATCCTCACGGTGCCTGAGACGCCGAAGACACAGAGGATGTTTGGGAGCGAGCAGTTCAGGCTGATGAAAAACAGATCCGTGCTCATCAACATCGGCCGAGGCGCCGTCGTGGTAATCGACGATCTCGTCGAGGCATTGAGGAGCGGCGAAATTGGCGGCGCTGCGCTAGACGTTTTCGAGGTGGAACCCCTGCCGCCGGGTCATCCTCTGTGGACGATGTCGAACGTAATTATTACGCCCCACGTGGCGGGAACGGGGCCGTATCTCCAGGAGCGGCGCGCAGAGCTGTTCATCGAGAACTGCATCCGGTTCAACGAGGGCCGCGAGCTAAATAACGTCGTAGATAAGGACAACTGGTTCTAGCCGGAGCAGGCTGACCAAACAGGGGACGCGACTCGTCTCCTCGACGCATGTTGGGGCCTCTCGAAATCTAGGAATTCGCACATAAAGCCATGAAAGTCCACCTGGTTGACGCTACGTACGAGCTCTTTAGAGCGAACTTTGCAATGCCGGCCATGTTTGCACCGGACGGGAGACCGGTTGGCGCGGTGCGAGGCCTGATTCAGACGTTGCTTGTTCTTCTTAGAGGGGACGACGTCACTCACGTGGCGTGCGCCTTCGACCACGTGGTCGAATCCTTCAGAAACGATCTCTTCGACGGCTATAAAACGGGGGAGGGCGTTCCCGAAGACCTGTTCAGCCAGTTCGAGCTTGCCGAAAGGGCGGCCCGGTCCCTGGGCATCGTCGTGTGGCCCATGGTGGAATTCGAGGCCGACGACGCCTTAGCGACTGCTGCGGCGAGGTGGTCCGGAGAGGCGGATGTGGACCAGATCGTTATCTGCTCCCCGGACAAGGACCTCATGCAGATGGTGAGCGGTACCGAGGTCGTGAGCCTCGATAGGCGCCGGGATATTACGATAGACGAGCCGGGCGTGTGGGAAAAATTCGGAGTTGGGCCCAAATCGATACCGGACTATCTCGCTCTTGTCGGAGACGCCGCCGACGGCATACCAGGAATACCGAGGTGGGGGGCAAAATCCACGGCGATCGTCCTGGCGCGCTACGGCCGTCTGGAAGACATCCCGGCAGACCCGTCCGATTGGGACGTACAGGTGCGTGGAGCAAACTCGATGGCGGCGTCCCTCGAGGAAAGGCGGAGCGATGCGAGCCTGTACAAACGTCTCGCAATTCTCAGGACCGATGTTCCCCTGGCAGAGTCCTTGCGGGACCTCGAATGGCGCGGCGCAGTGGAATCCGACTACAGGGCCCTGTGCGCCGAGCTCGGGTTCAATCGGCTGGCCGACTCGCCTCGGAGATGGCGTTAACCGCCTCTACCGGACCGTGCGGGATTTTACTCAGGTATCAGTCCGCTCAGTAGGTCTTTGCACCCAGACTGGTTGGATGGTAGCCGCCAAGACAGCCCGTGCGTCTATGGGTGACACTAGACACACTGAATTTACATATGTTCCACGCTATTTACACACGATTCCCTTAAGGGCTTGCCGAAATGCCACGCATCAGATTCGGCCTCACATTTTTTATCACCTTCAACATCGTCATTATTGTGCTGGTCATTATGGGCGCAATAACGATGATGGACCTCCGCAGAGAACGGGCGTCCTTCGCGGAGGCACAAGAATCCCACGGCATGCTCATCGCCGAATCTCTCGCCAGAGAGCTCCCGGTGCCCTTGGCGGCAAAGGATGGAAAGCGGGTTTCCCGCCTGACGGACCTGATATTCATCGGGACCGACGCAGCCTACGTCGCCGTTTTCGATAGCGGTGACAGGGCCGTCCTGAGCCCCGAAGAAGCCTACGCCGAGCGCCTAACGGACTCCGAGTTCCGTCTAGGCACCACGGATGAGCGAGAGGCTGTTTCCAGGGTGAGCGGTGACCTCACGGAGTTCGCCGGGCCGATCATAGACGGCCGGACGATCATAGGCACGTTCCAGTTTGCACTGAGCTCGGCGCGGTTGGAAAATGAGCTATCCGCCACATTGCGGCAGCGGCTCGTGCAAACCGCGGCGATGCTGGTGGCATCCATAATCGTGTCGTACCTCATGTCCCGCTACTTCGTTTTGCCCATCAATGCGATGACGAACGCGTTGCAGAGGCTCAGTGAGGGTGATACATCGACAATAGGCAACGTCAACTCCGGTAGAAAGGACGAGTTTGGAGACCTTGCCGAGAAGCTCAAATACTCAATCGACAGAATTCAAAGGGGTATCGATAGGGCGATAAATGACGCAAACGCCGGCATCCTCGAGGACCTTAAGGAACAAAAGGATGCACTAAAGAGGGAGCAAGAAAGACACGAAGAGACCGAACTTGCATTAAGGCAGACAATCGAAAAACTGGAGGTCGCGGACCAGCTAATCACCGAGCTGAAAACGGCAAACGAACACCTGAAGAACGAGTCCAAGGAACGCAAACGCCTGGAAGAAGAGCTTCGGCGGTTGGAGATGGGCAGCTCGGTGAGCAAAATAGTGGGCGAAATCGTCCACGATGTATTCAATCACCTGACACCTATTATGACCTATGCCCAGATGTCTATGAGGGATGTGGAGATCGAGGACCACCTCTATAGCCGCTTTGAGGCCATAGGTGCGGCCGCCGAAAAGTCCTTTGTGCTGCTTCAACGACTGGCCGCGAGTGCGGAGCCGCTTCCCGTTGCGGAAATCGTTTCTCCCGTCGTCAGCCCCGTCTCGGAGGTTCAGCCCTTATTCCCTCCGCCGTCGGGGGGAGCCACCGTACTTCTGGTGGATGACGAAAACGACGTGAGGGGCGCCACGGCTGAGGCGCTGAGACAGGGCGGCTATAACATACTGGAGGCCACGGAGGGACCAGAGGCGATTCAGATCGTGGAGCAGTATACTGCGGGCAAGGTCGATGTGCTCGTGACCGATGTCATAATGCCCGGAATGGGCGGGAAGAACCTGGCGGAGCGGATCACGGAAGCGCGGCCGGGAATAAGGACGATTTACGTGTCGGGCTATGGGGAGGAGTCCCTACTCAGCCAGGGCTTGTTGGATCCCGGCGCGCCCTTCGTACAGAAACCAATCAATCTCGCAACCCTGACGAACGTAATTAACGACATTATGCTGCATGGAGCGCAATCACTCGAGAATGCACAGGAGCCCGTATAAGTCTGAAAAGCCTCTGTGAATACATACGTCGGCTTTTAGAGAGTACCCCCGGTGGGAATCGAACCCACGCCCCTGGCTCCGGAGGCCAGTGCTCTATCCGCTGAGCTACGGGGGCTGGGAAACCCCAATATAGCAGGAGGATGGCTTCGTAACAAGCTTACGTATCGGCCCCGACGACCCTATCGAACGAATCCCTCAACCCGATTATGAGCTGTTGCAGAGTGTCTTCCGAGGAACGGTCGGTCAGCTGCTCACAGAAGCTTTGCAGGAAATCGGCCACTCCCTCGGTCAGGGCGTCGAGAACTAGCGGCTCAACCGGTACGGTATTGGAGTGCACTACTATGTTCACGCGGCTCTGACTCTCTGCCGAGGTCGTGAGGCTGACGAGGTCGCTGCCAGAGCTAAACTCGTGTGCCGAGTGGCTGCCCAACCTCCCTACGCTCATGTGATCGAAGCCGACGCGCTCCATATATGTCGTGAAGGCCAACTCGAATATGTCGAATACGGCGATTCTGACGAGTGCTTCGTAAGTGTAGGCCATGCTATCCCCTCGATTCATCATGGACATCTTCTGGCCTCGCGGCGCTCGAGCGAGTCCCAGGGACGCCGTTGGCGAAGGCCTTCGAAAGTATGAGTGGCGCCAGCATCGTCGTAATTATCGTCATGATGATGGACACGCCGAACAGATCGGTCCCTATGATTCCCGAGCTGACCCCTATTCCAGCCATTATAAGGGCAACCTCGCCCCTTGGCAGCATGCCGTTTGCGATCCTCCAGGCGCCGTGCCGGTTGAAGCCTACGAACAGGCTGGGTACGCCGCAGCCTACTAGCTTCCCGATGATGGCCATTACCGTAAGCACCAGCCCAAACCCCCAGACGGCTCCCAGAGAGGCTACGTCTACCATCATGCCCGTGACGACGAAGAACACCGGCACCAGAGCGGCGTACACGCCCAGGAGAGGCTCTTCCAGTCTCTGCGCGAGCGGCGTGCCGGATAGGGCAAGACCGATCGAAAATGCGCCGATGATCATGGCCAGTCCAAAGCTCTCCGCCAGTCCGGCCGCGAGGAATGCCAGGGCCAGGGCTAACCCGACTGCGGCGCCGCTTACGCGAAAGCGGTCGAACAGCCTCGATATGTGCCCTGACAAAAGCACCCCGATTACAGTCAAGGCCAGCCAGAACCCAAGTGTTTTCGAGGCGATGAGCCCAACCCCTCCGATGGAGAATGTGCCCGTAGCCCCGATTCCGACGACGATCGTCAGCATGAGTATGCCCAGCACGTCGTCCAGGACCGCAGCGGCGAGAATGGTTATGCCTTCGGGCGTGTCCAGGGTCCGGAGATCGCTCAATACGCGAACCGTTATGCCGATAGAGGTCGCGGTCATCACGGCCCCGATGAAGAGGGCCTTCGGATCACCGAAGCCGTCCGCGAAGCCAAGCAACACGGTAACGGCCACTCCCAATGCGAAGGGCAGTATGACGCCGCCTACGGCAACCGCGGAAGCCGGCCCCGAGTACCTGAGGAACTGCCGTAGATTAGTCTCTAATCCAGCCATGAAGAGAAGAACGACGGCACCGATCTGAGAGATGGCGAAAAGACTCTCCGAGACAGGAATCGCCGTGCCGCTGGGCACCGATTCAAACAGGGGGCCGAAATCCGATATGGCGAGCCCGCCCAACGCGAAGGGCCCGATGATTATTCCGGCTCCCAGCTCTCCCAGCACGGCGGGGATCTTCAGAAATCTGTCACAGACCTCTCCGCCGATCTTGGCGGCAAATAGAATTGCCGCCAACTGAAAGACTAGCCTAGTAATGTTTTCTGCGCCATGATCCAAGCTACTTGCCTCTGGCTGGGTGGAAATTCGTAATAATACTGCCTGAAGACCGGCTGGTAAGCGGAGTCTTATTTCGGAAAATTATCTGTTAATCTCAAGAATTAACTGGTTACATAGGGTGAGAAGGCTATTGTATTCTTCGTGGACAATAGGCGAAGATTATAGCATGCGGTAAATCGTCGTACCAGGAAAGGGATAGTGCGCACGTGCAGGCAGAGCGGCACGAACTTTTCCTCTATAGGCGTGAAACAACGGGTCTAAAAGGAGCCATGTCAGTTCCAAATCGTATGCAGAAAGGTCTTGACATCCGCTTGTTTGGTGCATATGATTATGCCGCCGTTTGAATGTCGCCGGGGGCGCCGGCGAGGACTTTTGTCCGGAATTCATTGCCGCGAAATTGTTGCGGTTATCTTTGTCCGAATTTGTCGAGAGGGGGTCAAATGAGAAAGCGTTTCCCTTCTAGGGGCCGTATAATCGCCCTGCTTTTCTCAGTTTTTGTAATTCTTCTCTTAGCGTGCACCGGTCCTCAAGGACCTGCCGGTTTGCCGGGTCTGCCAGGTAACCCTGGTAACCCAGGCCCAGCAGGGCCTTCTGGCGATGCGGGTCTGCCGGGTCTGCCGGGTAATCCTGGTAACCCGGGCGCTCCTGGTGCTCCCGGTGCCGAAGGTGATCCTGGTAGCTCAGGTAGTGCGGCCGTTTCACAGGCTAGGATAGAATTAGACAAGACGGTTTTTGGGCTGGACGAGTCGTTATCGATTTCCGGGTCTGGCTTCAGGCCTGGTGAGCCGGTGACTCTGCTGTTGGTTGTCAACCAGAACCTACAGGCCATGATCGGCGGCGGTAGGCGAGCGCAGACACAGGCAAGCTCCGCAGGCACCTTCAGTATCGAATTCGAGAGCGTTGGCGGGGATTTCAAGGGCGCCACTCGAGAGAGAGCGCTGGGTGACGGCGGTCGAAAGGCCGTTCTCGCCAGCGGTGCCGATGGCAGCACGGCCAGCATACCTGTGAGAGTCGTTGGCTCCTCGCAGGGCGTGCGCAAGACTTCGGCGAGCTTGGTCGCCTCCAGCACGTCTTCCGGTGGTGACAGCACCGTAGTTGGTGCGGGCTTCCAGGCTGAAGAGTTCGTTACCATCCTGGCGGTCGGCGCTTCTTCCGGTCAGGACCGGATTGTCGGCGGCGGCGCTGCCAACGATTTCGGAGCCTTCTCCGTGATAGTCAGCGTAACGTTGGATGACGGTCTCTATACATTGACGGCCGTTGGCGACAAGGGTACTGAGGCTTCCGGAGCGCTGTTCGTAGGCGCCAAGTAGCTAAGTACTTAGCAGACGACACACGTGTGTAGTTTGAGAGTAGCCCCCACGTTAGTCCGTGGGGGCTACTCTTTTGACCGTGCTCTGCGCGGCCGGTATGAGCTTTACTCCCGTTCCCTCGCTGCTGAATCGAATTCACTGCTCGTCCCCAGTAACTCACACCGGAGATTGTCCCGCCGTTGAAGAGGTAATCCTCAGATGAACGCGGCTATTATTAACTATCTCAAAAAAGAGGACGCCTTGTTCCCGCCCGTCCACCCTCTGGGGTTTTTGTTTCCTGGGGGCACATCCCCCAGGCCCTCTGCCGGAGGAGAATAGCCCCCTCTGGACTTCCCCCATGACGATTTTGAGATAGTTTCTTAGCCATGGTCGGGCTGAAGTCGAGATGCTGCAATTCCGTCTCGAGTAAGTTGCGAGTTTCATTGCGTGGCACTAGTAACTTGTATTGCGGAAGGCAGCTCCCACGCTCTGTTACGGGTCTTCCCCTCTTTGGAACAGGCTTCCCCGCGGTGACATATACTGTGCCCCGCCTTCTCATAAATCGGACGGCGTTATCGCCATGTGCGGGTGCCGGGAGAAAAATCGTGCCGCAGGAAGCGTTATCGGGCGGATGCCAGGTAATGCGTTAGATCTCCAGAGCAGACCTTGGATTGGAGCGCAGCAGTAAAGGGCCGGAGCAATTTCCGAAGGATCGGCCAAGACGGCTCACTCCCACAGTCCGCTTTAGAGCAGAAGGTGCCGAATCGATGGAGCGCACTCAGGGCGGGCTGCTATGCGGAGGCCTATTAAGAGGGAGCAGTCTGATTCCTGGTAACTCTCAGTCTCTTGAGTCGCCTGCCGATGGTTGAGATTACCTCGATTTTCACCCCGTCGTACTCGACAATGTCGCCGGGACTGGGTATCTTTCCGAGTCGGTGGTAAATGAAGCCGCCGATGGTATCGAAGCCGTCGCCTTCCAGCGAAACGCCCAGCATCTCGTTAATATTGTCTATGCTGACGCGGGCGTCCATCATGAATTCGCCTTCGCTAATTGATTCGACTTCGGGGTCTCCGATATCGAACTCGTCGAGTATTTCACCGACGATCTCCTCTAGCAGGTCCTCGATGGTCACAAGACCGGACACCCCACCGTACTCGTCCACGACGATGGCCATATGAACGTGGGTCTCCTGAAACTCCGCCAGGAGCTCCTCGAGGGTCTTGGACTCTGGTATGAACAGGGCCTGTCGAACCATGCTCTCCACTGCCATGTCCGGCAGCTCCGCCTCGCGGGTAAGCTGCCTCAGAATGTCCCTGGCGTAGGCGATGCCCTCTATCCTGTCCAGGGTCTCTCTGTAGATGGGTATACGGCTGTGCCCGTTGCCGATCATCTGCTCCGCCAGGTCGCTAATAGATGTGCCGATTTCGGCGACGACCATGTCGCCTCTGGGAATCATGATTTCCCGCGCAACGGTATCGTCGAGGCTGACTACGCCCCGGATCATTCGGACTTCGGCCTCGTCCAGTGGCTCTCCGTCGTCTTCCAGCGGCACTCTCAGATCAGTGAAGAGCGCCTCCGCAGAGCCATTCGGGGCCGAATCGGGTACTCGAAAAAGCAGGCGGATGAGAGACTTTGCCGCGGCCAGCATCGGGTTACAGACCCACGATATGGCTCTGGCAGGCCCGCTGAACTTTAATGCAATACCCTCGCCGTAACGGGGAGCTACCGTCCATGCCGTTCCATATATTGCCCCCAGTCCAAGCAGCGTTGCCGCGGACGCCAGCACGATAGGGGGCCACAGAACCCCCACCTGCGAGATAACAAGGGCGACGACGGAGACCATGCTGGAGGCGAAGGTGATCGCGAGCAGGAGTTGAAGTGCGGCAGTGGGACCCATGTTTGATGTGAGAAGGGAATCCAGATTCGTTGCACCTGAGACTTCCTGGGACGTCAGGCGTTGAACGCGGTCCCTCCGAACGGACGATATACCTGCACCGGCAAGCGAGACCAGGGCGAATACTGCTATGGAGATTCCAAGGACTATTGAAGGCAATAATGGAATGTCAGTATCCATCTTCTATCAGTCTTTTTTGTCTCTCCTCTTCATAGGTTGGTTATACAGCTGGTTTCAAGTAATTAGGAGGCCTCGGGCTTTGGAGCTACTTTGGGTCGTTGCGCCCGGAAGCCGGCTGCTCTCTGGCCGGCACGCCTACGACCAGTGAATTTGGCGGCACATCCTTCGTCACGACCGATCCCGCACCCGTGACCGCGCCGTCACCTATCTTGATCGGCGCGACGAGCATGGTGTCGCAGCCGATGAAGGCGTCGTTGCCTATGATCGTCTCGTTCTTATTCACGCCGTCGAAGTTGCAGGTGACCGCACCGGCCCCGATGTTTACATTGGAGCCGAGCCTGGCGTCGCCGATGTAGCTGAAGTGGCCGGACTTCGTGTCCCTGCCCAGCCTGCTGTTCTTGACCTCCGCGGACGTTCCGATGTGGACGCCGCTTTCGAGATGCGAGCCGTCGCGAACGTGGGCGAATGGGCCTGCGTCTACGTCGTCCTCGAACACCGAGCCCCGTACGACCGACGACGTTACGGAGCACCCGTCGCCTATGACCGAATCGTTTATTACGGAGTTCGGGCCTATCCGGCAGTCGTTTCCGATTTTCGAGCTGCCCGTAATGTGTGTGTTGGGCAGTATGACCGTGTCCTGACCCAGCTCGACGTCCTCGTCGATATAGATGGAAGAC
>JADFQF010000066.1 GCA_022561955.1 Chloroflexota bacterium
CTGGCGATCCTGGTGGTGTTCAGATTTGTCGCCCACGTACCCGTACCCGGAGTTGACTCGAATGCGCTGGCCCAGGCCTTTCAGTCGCAGGCGCTCCTGGGATTCCTTGACCTCTTTAGCGGCGGCGCCCTCGCGAATCTCAGTGTGGCGGCGCTGGGTGTTTACCCGTATATTACCGCCTCCATCGTGATGCAGATCCTGGTGCCGGTGATTCCCAGTCTCAAGGCCCTATCGCAGGAGGGCGAGTACGGGCGCCAGCGGATCAATCAGATGACGCATTGGCTGGCGGTCCCTATCGCGTTTCTACAGTCTTGGGGCCAGCTTACGCTTCTGCAGCAATCGGGCGTGCTGCCGACAATTAGCTTGGGTTTCAACATGCCGACTCTGGCGATGGTTCTGTCCATGGTCGCGGGGACCATGTTCCTGGTCTGGCTTGGGGAGCTCATTACCGAGCGTGGCCTGGGCAACGGAATCTCGCTGATCATATTTGGCGGGATCGTCGCGCGCTTCCCGCAGATCGTCGGTCAGGGCTTCCTCGAGAGCGACCAGACCGCGGGGCTGCTTCTCCTGGTCGTCCTTGGCCTCATCATCATCTACCTGATCGTGCTGTTCACGGAGGCCCAGCGAAGGGTACCGGTGCAGTACGGACGCAGCGTGTTTCGCGGAGGTAGGATGCAGCGGCAATCGGGGTCTACCTTCTTGCCCTTGCGCGTGAACTCCGCGGGAATGATACCGCTGATCTTCGCCTTCTCCATAATCATATTGCCCGGCACCATAGCCAGCTATTTCAGAAATCCGCTCAGCGACGACTTCTTCTCGAGATTGGCCAGGTTCTTCGCAAATACGCTGGACCCGACGAACTTTCCCTATTGGGCGGGTGTATTCGTACTGGTCGTGTTGTTCACGTTCTTCTATACACTCGTCATATTTCAGCAGCAGAACCTGTCCGAGAACCTTCAACGCAACGGCGGCTTCATACCCGGTATTCGACCGGGCCGGCCAACACAGGAGTATCTGACGAGGGTCTTGATCAGAATCACTTGGGGCGGCGCGCTATTCCTCGGCCTGATTGCCATAATCCCGTTTTTCGTAACGCAGGCAACGGATGTGCGATCGCTTACACTCAGCAGCACGAGCCTGCTCATCATGGTAGGCGTGGCGCTGGACACGATGAGGCAGCTGGAGGCGCAGCTGCTGATGCGCAACTACGAGGGGTTCATCAGATAGATTTCATGCCTTCGTACATGGATTTGAGGGGACCAGCATATTGAAGGTAATCCTATTGGGCCCGCCGGGCGCTGGGAAAGGCACGCAGGCGGTCCGCATAGCGGAGGTGCTCAAGGTCACCCGGGCCGCGTCCGGAGACCTCTTTCGGGAGAACCTGAGCAAGGGCACTGAATTAGGCAAGCTTGCCCAGACCTACATGAGTCGTGGAATCCTGGTACCCGACGACATTACAATCGGCATGGTCAACACCTGGATAAACGCGAAGGAACAGGCGGGAGGTTTCGTCCTGGACGGCTTTCCGAGAAACCTTCATCAGGCGAAGGCCTTCGAAAAGCAGCTCGACGGCAAGGGTGGGCTGGATAAGGCCCTTTACATTAATGTTTCCAAGGATGAGTTGGTAAGAAGGCTTTCGGGCAGATTGACGTGTCGAAACTGCCAGACCCCTTATCACATCAGCATCTCGCCGCCCAAGGAAGAGGGTGAGTGCGATCGCTGCGGCGGCGAAGTCTATCAGCGCGCAGACGACAAGCCCGAGGTCGTCGAGACGCGCATCCAGGTATTTCTGAGCGAGACGTCTCCCCTGGTCGACTACTATCGAGAGGCCGGGATCTTGGCTGAGGTAGACGGCGAGGGCACGATTGAGGAGGTTGGCGACGCCCTCATCGCCGAAATAACCTGATTATCACCGCTACACCCGTGAAAGAGGCGGCGTTGACGGGCCGGGAGTCCCGACAGAGGCGCGGCTCGACCGCCCCGAAGCCGGGGAATGTTTCCCAAAGCCGGTGGCTTTTACTATAATATGTCATGTATTCCGATTCATGCGGTTACCGTCCTGATATAATATGTCATTAACCAGACAACCCAGGGGTATTACAATTAAATCGGAGAAGGAGCTGGAGCTGATGCGCCGGGCGGGTGCCGTCGTGGCACAAGCAAAGGTGCTGATTCGGGACGCGATAAGGCCCGGTATAACGACGGGCGAGCTGGATAAGATCGCGGAGGATGAGATCAGACGAGCCGGTGCGACTCCCTCGTTCAAGGGCTATATGGGCGTGGGCACGACCCCTTTTTCGGGCTCGATCTGCACGTCTGTCAATCATGAGATCGTCCATGGGATACCGGGGAACATCGTGCTTGCCGAGGGTGATATTCTGAGCGTGGACGTCGGAGCCATTGTCGAAGGCTTCCACGGCGACAGCGCCTTCACTGTCGGTGTTGGTAAGATAGATGAGCAGGCGGCGGGACTCATCGACGCCACCAGAGAGTCCTTGAGGCTCGGCATCGCCCAGGCCAAGGCCGGGGCCAGGGTTGGGGATATATCCAGCGCCGTGCAGACTTACGCCGAGAGTCAGGGCTACGAGGTCGTACGACAGTACGTCGGCCACGGCATCGGAAGGGCCCTGCATGAGGAGCCGCAGGTGCCGAACTATGGGCAAGCCGGCCGGGGTCCGTTGCTAAAAAAGGGCATGGCCATCGCAATCGAGCCCATGCTCAACATCGGTACGTGGGAGACGGAGCAGCTTGACGACGGCTGGACGGTCGTCACCGCCGACGGAAGTCTTTCCGCCCACTTCGAGGACACGATAGCCATCACTGAAGACGGCGTCGAAGTGCTGACAACACCCGATGGGTATGTTTTCTAAAGGAGTCTGAATGGCAAAAAAGGAAGCCATCGAGGTAGAGGGTACGGTAACCGAGTCGCTGCCGAACGCCAGCTTCAGAGTTGAGTTGGCCAACGGACACGAGGTGCTCGCTTACGTATCTGGTAAGATTAGACTTCACTTTATCAGGGTGCTGCCCGGCGATCGGGTGCTGGTGGAGTTGTCTCCATACGACCTGACCAGGGGCAGGATAACCTATCGCTTCAAGTAGCTCGCCCAGCTACTCTGAGCGGTAGAATTAGGCAAACACGGGCAGGGCAAAGCCTGGTGGTCGGCTCGTCGTGCCACACAGACAATGGAAGGATCTAGGACATGAAAGTTTCTGCCTCGGTGAAGACAAGGTGCGCCAAATGCCGCGTCGTCAAGCGGCATGGCCGGGTACTGGTAATATGCGAGAATCCCAGGCACAAGCAGCGTCAGGGCTAAACACGAGGGGGCGATCATGGCGATAATTTCAGGGGTAAACATCCCCGACAACAAGCGCGTCGAGGTCTCTCTTACCGGGATCTTCGGCATAGGCCCGTACCAGGCCAAAGACATAATCGATAAGGCCGGCATCATCGGAAATCCTCACGTCAGGGACTTGGACGAACGGGACCTTAGCCGCATCAGGGAGATCGTCGAGCGAGAGAAGACCGTCGAGGGAGACCTCAAGCGCGACATCAATCAGAATATACGTAGGCTAATGGATATCGGAAGCTACAGAGGTCTGCGTCACCGCCGTGGGCTACCCTCGAGGGGCCAGCGCACGCGCACCAATGGCCGCACCAAGAGGGGCAGGCGTCAGACAGTGGCCGGCCGCAGGCATACGGTAGCCAAGAAGTAACAGCCGTCATATAGAAGGGACCAAAACATGGCGAGGAGACCTCGGACCCGGCGCCGCGAGCGCAAGTCCATTCCCGTTGGAAGGGCCTACATACAGTCCACTTTCAACAACACCCTCATAACACTTACAGACCCGGCGGGCAACGTGATCAGCTGGGGAAGTGCGGGTACCGTTGGGTTCAAGGGCTCGCGAAAGTCTACGGCATTTGCGGCTCAACGCGCGGGTGAAGACGCGGCGCGAAAGGGCATGGAGCATGGCCTGAGACAGATCGAGGTCTTCGTTAGAGGACCCGGAGCGGGAAGAGAGGCGGCGATAAGGTCACTGCAGGCCGCAGGCCTCTTCGTGACGATCATACGAGACGTCACGCCCATTCCCCACAACGGGTGCAGGCCACCTAAAAGGAGGCGCGTGTAGAGCCAAGGACTTACAGGAAGAGCGCCGGTGAAGCAGAGCACAAAGAGGCTTCCAGAGCGGAATCTTGGAGACCTGTTAAACGAAACGTTCGTCGTTTACGGTCGTAGCTTCCGCAACATCGTCATACTACTGGCGGTCATACAGGTACCCGTCAGCGTAGTAGCCCAGCTCTTGGGTGAGAGTATTACGAGCCTCGTGATAGTCGGAATCGTTAGCGCCATGGGCAACGGCCTCGTATACGGCGCGGTGGCGTACGCTACGGGGCAGAGCTACTTTGACAATAGAATAAGCGTCAAGAGGTGCTATCAGAGAGTCGGGTGGCGACTGCTCTCGATCTTGCTGCTCAGCCTGGTCCCAGCCGCCGTTCTAGGCGCTATTTTAGGGCTGGCCGGGATCGAAAGCGACCTCACGGTGTTTCTTATATTTCCGGCACTGGGGCTTCTAATCTACCTAATATATTGGAGCATAGCAGTCCCGTCGATCATCTTCGAAGGCCATAAGGCTGTCGAAGCGCTGAAGCGGAGCTACGTTTTGATCAAGGGCCACTGGTGGAGGGTATTTGGCATCAACATGGTCTTTGGGCTGGTGGCTTTGGGACTCGTCATCATAGTCTCGATTCCATTCGCCATAGCGTCCAGGATTGCGATGGGAGAGGGCGAGGAAGCCAATCTGGCTTCAATGACGATGGATCTTCTCGCCGCCGCCGCGACCTCGGTCCTTGTGCTGCCGGTGATATTCATAGCAGGCACGCTGCTATATTATGATCTGAGAGTTAGAAAAGAAGGCTTCAAT
The DNA here is from genome assembly GCA_022561955.1 of Chloroflexota bacterium. The sequence continues at coordinate 4,921 of JADFQF010000066.1, forward strand.
ACGGATAGGCTGTCCCAAGAGATGGGCATTGTTCAGGTTTAGGATTCCGCTCGTTTCAGGGGCTAATTGATTTTGTTCATAGGATTCTGATGGAGGTCAGCGACTAGGCAAATATGGCAAGATATATAGATGCAGTCTGCCGACAGTGCCGCCGCATAGGCGAGAAGCTGTTCTTAAAAGGCGAACGCTGCTATTCTCCCCGATGCGCCATCGAGCGAAGACGACGCACGCCCGGCGACAGAATTCCCCGTCGCAGGCGGTCGTCCGACTGGGCGCTTCAGCTGCGGGAAAAGCAGAAGGCCCGATTCACATACGGCGTCCTGGAGCGACAGTTCAGGAACTACTTCGAAATGGCCCGGGAACGCCCTGGAATCACGGGCGATATTCTCCTACAATTATTGGAGAGCCGGTTGGATAACGTAGTTTATAGACTGTCCTTTGCGGATTCTCGAAGGCAAGCCCGTCAGCTCGTAAACCACGGGCATTTCAGGGTCAACGATCATCGAATGGATATACCTTCATACCTAATTCAGCCTGGCGACGTCATCACGTGGAAATCGGTTAACGGCTCCGTGCCGGAATACGTTCAGCTTCTCACGGAGGGTCTCCCCAAGAGGCCCGTGCCCAGCTGGCTTCGATTGAATGCGGGCGCCCTTACGGGTGAAGTCGCCTCTTTTCCCGAAACCACGGAGATCGACACCGGCATTGACGCGCGGCTGATCGTGGAATTCTATTCAAAGTAGCGATCGTATTCGTAGCAGCCTCCAATTTTGGGGGCCCTTATGAGAAATTGGCCAAAGGCTCGATTCAACAAGGGAGTGGAGTAGGTTCATATGGTGCTTGAACTTCAGAGCTTTACATCACGCGAGCAGATCGAAGAAGAAGAGGAAAAGATACCGAGTCCTCAGATCACGGTCATCGATGCCGACGAGCGATACGGCAAATTTGCCGTGGAGCCGCTGGATCAGGGCTTCGGCATGACCCTGGGCAACCCGCTCAGGCGTGTGCTGTACAGCTCCCTGACCGGCACGGCGGTCACATGGGTCAAGATAGACGGCGTACTCCACGAGTACAGCACAATCCCTCACGTCAAAGAGGAGGTCTCCGAGTTTTTGCTCAACATCAAGAACCTCCGCCTCAGCTCGGAGGTCGATCGACCGGGCAAGCTCCGCCTGGAAGTCGCAGGCGAGGGAGACGTCAGCGCCGCCGACATCATGGCATCTTCCGATTTTGAAATAGTCAATCCCGAGCTCCATCTGGTCACGCTGGACTCCGCCGAGGCGAAGCTGTCGGTCGAGTTCAATGTGGAGCGGGGCAAAGGATACGAGGTCGCGACCAGCGGCGATGGTCAGCCCATCGGCGTTCTGCCGGTAGACGCGGTGTTCACGCCGATTCGAAAGGTAAACTTCCGCGTCGAGAACACCCGGGTAGGCCAGAGGACGGACTTCGAACGGCTGGTGATCGAGATCTGGACGGATGGCTCCATCGAGCCCATCGAGGCCATGCGGCAGGCAGGCGATATCCTGTCCAACCAGTTTTTCCTGTTCGCCCACGTGCAGACCGATACGACGGACCCCACTGCCACGATACACGGGCCTCTCATCGATTCGACCAAATACAACGTCACGGTCGAGCGCATGAACCTCACCTCTCGCACGCTCAACTGCTTGAAGCGGGCGGGGATCAACAAGGTGGGCGAAGTCCTCGAGATGAACAGAGCGGAGCTCCTACGCATCCGTAACTTCGGCGAGAAGTCGTACAATGAGCTCTTCGACCGACTACGGGAGATGGACCTCCTGCCGGCGGAGCTCGATCCCGAGGCCAACGTGAATGGAGCCGGAGCCGCTGATGAGGAGGCCGAAGCGCCCGCATCCGAAGAGGAGAACAAGGCTAGCGAATAATGCGACACAAACTATCCGGAAGAAAGCTTAACCGCCCGACCGCTCACCGATTGCTCATGCTGCGCGGACTGACTGCGGACCTGATTCGGTATGAGTCCATCACCACCACCGAGGCCAAGGCGCGCGAGGTGCGGAGAATGACCGAGAAGGCCATCACACAGGGCAAGTCGGGCACACTGCATCGCAGACGCCAGGCGAGCGCGTTCCTCAACGACAAGAACGTCATAAAGAAG
>JADFQF010000067.1 GCA_022561955.1 Chloroflexota bacterium
TGGGGTGGAGGTATTGAGCCGCTTCCCCAGGGACAAGATACTCGGGCTCGGCGTCGTGGACCACACCGACACCCATGTCGAGACGCCGGAGGAGATCGTCGCTCGGGTCGAGAAGGCGATGGAGCACGTGCCTGTGGAGCGGCTCACGCTGAATCCCGACTGCGGCTTCTCGCCATCCAGCGCCAACCCCATGGACTTGGACGAGGCCTATCTGAAGCTCAAGGCCCTGAGCCGGGGCGCGGAGCTGCTGCGCCACAAGTATTCTTGAACCCGGTGATTCGAACCACCTAGACTTCACCTGCCAGTAATCTCCTCATGCCGTTCGAGCCGATACCGCCAACGGCAGCCCCTGCCTGGGGTGTACAATCTCTCCGCTCTACATCTATCACCCAGGTGCCAAAACGACGCCATGAAGCCAAAGAATTGATCGGACGGACCACCGCATCTCAGCTGCTGCGCTCCTTCCGTCTGCCGAACTTCCGCATGATGTGGTTCTCCGACGCCACGGCGAGCTCCGCCGAGCAGATGGAGTTTCTCGTTCTGGCGTGGTACGTCCTCACGGAGACAAACTCCCCCTTCCTGGTGGGCCTCTTCGCGGCGCTGAGGTTCACCGGCACGCTGTTCTCGCCCTACTACGGCATCCTGGTCGACCGCTACGACCGCAAGCGCCTGCTCGCCGGAGCACGCATGGTCTTTGCCGTGGCCGCCTTGCTGGTCATGTTTCTGTCCGTGACTGGACAGCTCCAGGTGTGGCACGTCTTCGTGCTCGTGGCGGTCGTAGGCATGGGCAGGTCCTTCGACAACGTGACGCGGCAGACCATGATCGCGGACATCGTCAGCCGCCAGGACCTGTCCAACGCCATAGCCTTGACTCGCAACGGACGCGACGCCACGCAGATCGTCGGTCCGGTCATCGGCGGGATCATGCTGGGCCGGCTGGGAATGTCGTGGACCTACGCGCTGATCGCGGTTCTGTATGCCGTCGGCGCGCTGTTCGCGTCTCGACTGAGGCTGCCCGCCAGGACTCCGATCGGCAGGCGGTCGATCATCGGCGACCTGGTGCAGACGGGAAGGTACGTCAAAAGAGAGGAGGTCATACTTGCGCTGCTCCTGCTGGCGTTCATCGTGAACCTCACCGGCTTTCCGTTGAACCTGGGGCTAATGCCGGTGTTCGCTCGCGACGTTCTTGGCACGGACTCGGCAGGGCTCGGGCAGCTCCTCGGCGCCTACGCCGTGGGCGGATTCCTGGGCTCCATGACGATCGCAGGGATTTCGAGAATGCGCAGGCCGGGCCGGGTCATGCTTACGGGGTCGATAGCGTGGCACGCGGCAATCATCTTGGTGTCGCAGATGAAATGGTTCGGCCCGTCCGTGGGCCTGCTGCTGGTGATCGGCGTGTCCCAGTCCTTCACGATGGTCACGATGTCGGTGCTGCTTCTGGGCGCGACCTCCCCCGAGCTGCGAGGCAGGGTCATGGGCCTGCGCTCCCTGGCCGTCTACGGGCTGCCCATCGGACTGCTGGTCTCTGGAGCTGTGGCGGAAAGGTTCGGCGTGCCGGTGGCCTTCCTCATAAACGGCGGACTGGGCATATTGCTGACGGTTGCTATCGCGACCCGGCTAAGAGGGCTCTGGCGGGCGTCGTGAGGGCGTAAATGCCCCTCGTTAATGGGCATTGGCGGGTGTACAATGTTGCATCATGCCGGAGCTAAGCGCTCTTTTTCATCGAGCGCTCAGATGCTCCGAGGTCGAGCGCCTTAGAGGGAGGGCTTTACGCACTCTCTGATTGCTCTCCGCAGTAAGGTGAAAGAAAAATACTCGTCTTCGCTGCGGAATTTTGGGTTGGGGCGAAGACATTGCAAGATGGTCGTTAGTTGGAAAAGACGGTAATCACAGCCAGGGGTCTGACCAAGAAATACGGCGAGTTCGTCGCCGTGGACGGCATCGACTTCGCCATTCAGAGCGGCGAGTGCTTCGGTTTTCTCGGGCCCAACGGCGCCGGCAAGACCAGCATCATGAAGATGCTGACGTGCATATCTCCCGTGACCGAGGGCGAGCTGGTCGTCGACGGCCGGGACGTGCGGCGCGAACAACGGGCCATAAAGATGGGGCTGGGCGTCGTTTCCCAGGCCGACAGCCTCGACCCCGACCTCACGGTCTTCCAGAACCTCGTCTCCTACGGGCGCTACTTTAATTTGCCGGCGGACGTCGGTCGACGGCGGGCCACCGAGGCCCTGGAGCTCTTCCAGCTAGCCGAAAGGTCCCACCATAAGCCCGACGAGCTCTCGGGGGGCATGAGGCGCAGACTGCTCATAGCCCGCGCCCTGCTTCACGACCCCAATATTCTGGTGCTGGACGAGCCAACTACCGGCCTTGACCCGCAAACTCGGCTGCTCGTCTGGGAGAGGCTCGTGGAGCTAAAGGCGCGGGGCATAACCATTCTGCTGACGACCCACTACATGGAGGAGGCCGCGTACCTCTGTGACAGGCTCGTCGTCATGGACCGGGGATCCATTCTCGTGGAGGGTCCTCCCAGGGACCTCATCCGAAGCCATGTCGGCGAGAACGTCCTGGAGATGCAGGTGTCGCTGTCGGAGAAGCAGGCAGTCGTGAGCGCTCTCTCCGAGAGAGGATTCGACTTCGAGGACAGGGGCGACTCCCTCTTCTTCTATGGCAACCAGGTTAACGGACTCGAAGAAGATACGGCTTTCGCCGATTATCAGCTGGTCAGGCGCCCCGCGAATCTGGAGGACGTATTCCTCCGGCTGACGGGCAGGGGGCTGCGCGAAGAATGACGACGCTGACGCAGAGATTCCATACTACGAGGGTATGGGGCGGATTTCGCGTCTGGCAGAGGAACCGCGATGCATTCGCTCGCGCCTGGAAGCTGGAGATAGGCGGCCTCGCCGTGGAGCCGTTCATAATGCTAGTCGCGGTGGGGTTCGGGCTCGGCTCCTACGTACAGCAGATAGACGGCCGGAGCTACGCTGAGTTTCTGGCGCCCGGCGTGCTGGCCAGCTATGCCATGTTCCACGCCACATTCGACACCACCTATGGCTCTTACCTGAGGATGGAGACGCACCACGTTTACGACGCCATGCTCTTTACGCCTCTGGAGCCGGTGGATATCGTGATGGGAGAGGTGATGTGGGGCGCGACTCGCGGCGCCATCTCGGCCACGGCGGTGCTGATTGTTGCCACGGCCTTCGGTCTGGTGGGCTCGCCGATGGCTATATTGGCTATTCCATTTGCGTACCTCATAGGCTTGTCCTTCGGGGCGATCGCCATGATAGTTACCGCCACCTCCCCCACCATCGGCTCACTGGCCAACTTCTTTACACTCTTCATTCTGCCCATGTTCTGGGCGAGTGGTGTCTTCTTTCCGCTGGAGAGGCTGCCGGAGATCGTTCAGAAGCTGGCGTGGATTCTGCCGCTTACTCCGGCGGCCGCCATGGTTCGCGGCCTGGTGTCCGGGGATCTTTCGTGGTGGATGCTCGCGTGGACGGCAGAGGTTGCGGCGTATTTCGTTGTGGCGTTACTGCTCGCCTCGTGGTTCATGCGGCGTCGGCTGATAAAGTGAGGGGGCGCACCGATGGCTGCGCCAGGTGTATAATCGCCTGCACGGCATTATTAACCGACTGTGTAACTATCTCTGACGATAGTTCGACAAGCTCTCCGCAGCGGCGGAGTCCGAAGATATACCTTTTAAGGAGTCGGACACCACGAACGGATAGGGTTCATTCTGCCCGTTCGTCCTGAGCTTGTCGAAGGATGGTTCATTCTGCGTAGACGTTTTGAGGTAGATAGTAATTGGCGGCCCCAAGGGTCGCTTTTCATGTGACAGGAACGAGATTAAAAAAGGGGAAGAAAGATGACGTTTAGCGGCGACGCGAACGATATATACAGGTCACTGGGCGTGGACCCGGCGATTATCGCATCCGGCACCACGACTGCGTACGGCGGAAGCAAGCTGCGTCCCGAAGTCTTCGACGCCATGAACAAGGCGTCCAACGTTATGGTCAACATGGACCAGCTCAACCGGCAGGCGGGCAAGATCATCGCGGAGATCACCGGCGCGGAGGCTGGGTTCGTTGCCAGCGGATCGGCGGGCGGGCTGGTAATGCAGGCCGCGGCGGTCATAGCGGGCAGCGACCCTAAGAAGATGCGTCAGCTGCCGGACACCAACGGGCTCAAGAACGAGATCATCATCCACAGGAGCCACCGCTTTCCCTACGACCAGTGCTATCGCTCCGTCGGGGCAAAGTTCGTCGAGATCGGCGACGGACGGCGCTGCTATCCCTGGGAGCTCGAGGCGGCCTTTACCGAGAACACGGCAGCCGTAGCGTACCTCTTCTCCAACTTCCTCACACGCCGCGCCATGCCGTTTCCGGAGCTGTGCGAGATCGCCCACGCCCACGGCGTCCCGGTCATCGTCGACGCCGCATCATTCGTCCCGCCCAGGTCCAACCTGCGCAGGTTCACGGCCGAGGGCGCGGACATGGTCGTTTACAGCGGCGGCAAGGCGATACGCGGCCCGCAGGGCACGGGCATCCTGTGCGGCCGGGAGGACCTCATCGAGGCGGCGTTCGCCAACGCCTCGCCGCACCAGTTCATAGGCCGCGGCATGAAGGTCGCCAAGGAAGAGATAATCGGCCTGCTTCAGGCGCTGGATATCTTCGTCAACGAGGACGAAGAGGCCGAGATGAAGCGCTTTAGCGAGATGTGCCAGGAGGTAGTGGACGCCCTCATAGAGGTGCCGGGCCTGGATGTATCAGTGGAGCACGACGATTACGATTACCTCACGCCTCACACGGTATTGAAGTTCGCCGGCGATCGAATCGGCCCCGGCCGCGACGAGATTTTCGCAGCGATGGTGAACGGCGACCCGCCTGTCTACCTGCACAACATTCACCACCCGAACGAGCTAGCCGTCGACCCCACGAACCTGGACGGGGCGGAGCTTCAGATAGTCATTCGCCGCCTTCGTGAGGAGCTTCTGAAGTAGGAATCTCTCTGCCTGTCAGAGAGCGTTCGTCTCGACGCTCGGCCCCGCTCCCTCGGCCAGGACTATTTCAGGAGCCGTGCCGCCTTGACGAGCCTTATCAATACCACGGCGTTCGTTAGCGCGGCCAGTACAATTATCGTCGCAAAACCCTGTCCCGAAAGCGCACCGATCATCAGCACGAGCAGTCGAACGTCGCGGGATGCGAGGGAGGCGATCCCCCTATCGAAGACGTCGCGAGGCAGGCCCTGTATCCTCGCTCTCGTGTACGTGACGACGAACGTTCCGGCAAGAGCCCAGAATCCGACGAGCCACACCAGGCCGCTGTCCGTGGTCTGCGAGGCCCAGATGATCAGGCCCGTATAGAGGATGGCGTCGGCATACCTGTCGAGAATCGAGTCCATGAAGCCGCCGAATTCGGAGGCCATGTTCTTCAATCGGGCGAGGTCACCGTCGACCCCGTCGATGATTGATGAGAATTGAGCAAGCAAGGCGCCGGGGATGTTCAGGCCGTAAATAAAACAGACCATCGAACCCAGGGCGACGGCGATCGCCGCGAATGAGACCTGGTTGGGCGTCGCCGGAGTGTGGGTCAGCATGCGGGCCATTGGCCGAGAGATGCGTCGGTTCAGATGGCGCGAAACAATGCCGTCGTAGACTTCGTCCTTAGACAATGCCCTCTCTCAATAGCATCTCGACCGAGTGGTAGTCCTCAGGAGTGTCCACATCCGCCCAGAACATGCCGCTGACGTCGCATACGCGGAATGGTTGGCCTGTCCGCCCCATCTCGACGACAACCTGGGATATGGTGACTTTCTTGCCCTGGTTGACCATCAGCCGCTCGATGCAGGGATAGACGTTGTCGTTCATCATGAACACGCCGGTATCCACCACGTCCCAGTCCATCAAGTCCTTTCCGATGTCCAGTATGAATCCATCGGCATCCACGCGGACTCTCGTAGCGTCGCTGATTTGAGATGGATTCGAGGTCGCGGAATCGACGCAAAGTATGTTGCCGTCGTCATGCTCCAGGACGAGCGTCTCGACGATATTCGGGCTAATGGCGTGGTCACCCATGCAGACTACGAAGGGCTCTCCCATTACGAAGTCTCGTGCCGCGAATATGGAAATCGCGTTGTCCCCTTCGTGCCACTGGTTGAATATGAACGTCAACGTCGGATATACGTCCTTCAGCGCATCGACTACCTTCTGCGAATCGTGGCCTACCATAACGGCGATTTCCGTTACGCCCGCCAGAGCCAGGGCCCTTATCGGATACTGGATTAACGGCTGTCCTCCCACCTCAAAGAGCACCTTGGGCGTCTGCTGAGTCAGGGGGCGAAGCCTGCCGCCATGTCCGGCAGCGAGTACGATAGCTCTCATACGGCACTCCATACGAACGATTCGGGAGGGAATAGAAAACGGCTGGGAGGGAGTAATCTAGACCAGGGACTTTGTTATCTTTATCACAAAAATAGGAGCGTAGCAAGTTACGCCTAAAACACTGGATGGCCCTATAGGAGTCCGATGAGGCACCAGATTCTTGATAAATAAGTGGGCAAGGCTCTCCAGGGAGTGATTATATGCCGGAAGCAGTTGCACCGGAACTTAGTTCTAACTAGCGTCGGCGACTGGAGGCTGCTTGACTCGATATTCGGGCAAGGGTATCATCCCGCCATTGAGGCGTCGTAGGCTCGCGAGTCACGGCAGCCCGTTATCCTGGGCAGGGAGTGCATTTTTTGAAGTACGACACCATCGTAATCGGCGCCGGTTCCGCAGGGTCTATTCTGGCGACGCGACTCACTGAAGACCCCGGCCACTCGGTCCTTCTGCTGGAGGCGGGGCCCGACTATCCCGATATCGACAGCCTTCCAGAAGAGGTGAAGTACGGCTACGCTTCCGCGACCGACATCATGACCAGCGACCACAACTGGCAGTTCACGGCGCGGGCGACCGATGAAGCGCAACCGATGCTGGTTCCCAGGGGAAAGGTCACCGGAGGGGCGAGCGCCATTAACGGCCAGATATTCCTGAGAGGCCTG
>JADFQF010000068.1 GCA_022561955.1 Chloroflexota bacterium
CGGCGCGCTGATGCTGGTCTACATGGGCCACGGTCGCTACGACCGGCTCGACGACCTGCAGGTGCTGGTCGACGGCATGGACGCCGGGGCCTATGCGTCGCGGGGCCAGGCGCGTACCGCCGTGCTTGCCATGAAGCTGGCGGAGGCAGACTACCTGAAGGAGCAGAGGGGCCACGAGCCCGTAATATTGCTGGACGACGTGCTGTCGGAGCTGGATGCAGGCAGGCGAGTCCAAATATTAGAGCACCTGCGCGCCTACCAGCAGACCTTCATAACGACCACCGACCTCGGATCCATAGAGGCCAGGTTCCTTTCGGAGATGCGGGGAAGTCTCGTCGTAGACGGCCGCGTAGAACCCATGGGACCGGATTTCGAGAACGAGGCCCACCCCTCGAAGGAGGGGCTGTAGAGATGAACGGAGACGAGAATTATGCCATAGACTCCGCCGCTCGGCTCATCGCGGATTCGAGCTATGTCGTCGCGCTCGTGGGGTCCGGCCTGTCCGTGGAGAGCGGCATACCGACCTTTCGCGGCCCCGGCGGTCTGTGGACGCGAGTGGGCGAGCCCAGCATGCGTGGATACGAGGATTTCCTGTCTAACCCAAAGCTGTGGTGGGAAAATCAGCTGGCGGGCGAGACCGACCCGGCCCGCATCGAGTTTCGAGAAGCCATCGACGCCGCGAAACCTAATGCGGGCCACTTCGCCCTCGCCGAGCTGGAGCAGCTCGGAGTCTTGCAGTCCATCATCACGCAGAATATTGACGACCTTCACTTCGTCGCGGGCTCCAGAGCCGTCGTCGAGATACACGGTAATCGCACCAAGCTCCGGTGCATAGGGTGCGAAGGCAGGTGGCATAGACGCGAGTTCAAGCCCGTTGAATATCCCCCGGAGTGCCCGGACTGCGGAGACCTCGTAAAGGGCGACACCGTCATGTTCGGAGAGCCGATTCCGCCTGGGATTCTACGGGAGTGTATCCGGGAGACGGGTCGGAGCGACTGCATGATCGCCATCGGTACGTCCGCCACTGTTTACCCGGCCGCGTCATTCCCCCACGAGGTAAAGGAGAGCGGCGGCGTTCTCATCGAGATAAATACCGACACTACCCCTCTGACCGGCATCTCCGACGTGTCGATTCAAGGTCCGTCCGGAGAGGTCCTGCCGCTTATCGTGGAGCGTGTGAAAGAGATTAATGGTCTGGGTTCGTGAGCGTCTCTAGTATTATTGAGATAGGATGTAATCTAAGGTTATCTCGTATAAATTCTCAGAGAACGGCTCTCGAATATCATCCAAATATGTTATAGAAGTAATAGGCTCACGCTAACGGATTTCTCACGAATACCCACGCACTCCTATGGCACGCAATAAACAGCCTGAATCCCGTCTCAACGACGGAGATGTGGATTGGGGCTCGCATGCTTGGTTGGCCGGAAGGTCGTTCATATAATTGCTAGAGAGCCTGGAGAAATCGGGGCGAAGCGTGGCGGAACGATCGGCGGCCTCCGACAATCCTAAATACACGATTCCAGAGCCACGATCGGCGGTGGTCAGCCGTGAGCGCCTCAAAAACTTCCTGCACGAGAACGTTGACCAGCCGCTACAGCTCATCTGCGCCCCGGCGGGATACGGAAAGACTACCCTTCTCGCCGATTTCGCCAGAGATACCGACCTCCCAGTTTGCTGGTACTCCATGGACGAGCTCGACCGAGACCCCAACTCGTTCGTCGCCGGGCTCTTCGAGCTTCTGCACCTTCGGTTCCCTGCTTTGGAGCAGCACCTGGAAGGATCGGAGCTTGGAGGCGATTGGCGGAGTATCGTCGGAGGCCTCGTCGAGGGCGTTCGGTCACAGATCAGGGACTACTTTATCCTCGTCATAGACGACGTACACATCATTTCCGACCATCCAACGGTAATGGATGCCCTCGACTTGCTCATCCAGCGCCTGCCCGACAACTGTCGATTGATTCTGGCCAGCCGCGAGCTGCCACAGCTGGCATCCCTGCCGAGGTTAATCAGCCAGCGCCGCGTTGCCGGACTGGGCGCCGGTGAGCTCAAGTTCACGGCCGACGAGATAACTAGGCTCCTGAAGCAGGGCTTCGATCTGGACATTACGGCGGAGGAGGCCGATCGCCTCGAGAAGGACTCCGAGGGATGGATCACCGCCATCTTGCTGACCACGCATTCGATGTGGAAGGGCCTCTTTCGAGAGGTGCTCAACAACGAAGGGCAGAACGCCCTCCTCTTCGACTATCTGGCCTCTGAGGTCTTCACCCAGCAGCCGCCGGAAATGCAGCGTTTTCTGCTCGCTACCAGTATATTGAACGAGTTCGATGCCGAGCTCGCCGGAGCTCTAACCGACTCCGACGACGCCGGCGAGATGCTGAGGCAGATAGAAGCTAGAAACATCTTCGTGACGCGGCTCGCCGGCGAGCATTCTTGGTATCGGTCCCATCACCTCTTTCGCGATTTCCTGCGTGAGCGCCTCACCGCCGATAATGCGACGGCACACCTCAGGCTCCATAATAGGGCCGCGGCGCACTATCTTACCCGGGGCGACGCCAGGCAAGCCATTCACCACTTTATTCAGGGCGAAAGTTACGAAGAGGCGCTGGACCTGCTGGAGGACGAGGCGGAATCACTGGCCAAAGAGGGCCTCTGGGACATACTCGGCACCTGGCTGGAGCAGATACCCGAGGAACAGGAGGAGAAGAGGCCAAAGTTACTCCTGTACCTGGCTACCGGATACCAGCGCAAGGGCAAGAACGACGATGCGATAAGGCTTCTGACCCAGGTCATCGAGGACTTTCAGGCCGGGGGCGACTTCGTTCTCGAGGCGATGGCCCTGATGAGGAGAAGCGTCGCGCTCAGAGCAAAGGGTGCGGCCCAGATGGCCGTAAGGGATGCCCGGCAGGCGCTGGCACTGACAATGGATCACGGCACCCTGAAAGAACAGGCCGACGCCCGGAGTCATCTTGGCCGGGCTTACGGCCATCAAGGCAAACTGCCCCGAGCCGAAAGGGAGTTGAGGCAGGCGCTGGACGGGTACCAGCAGGAGGGCGACCTCTACCAGATTTCTCACACCCACGGGATGCTCGGATTCGCCAACACGGAGCTCGGCGAGCTGACGAAGGCTATGACTCATTTCGAAATGGCGGTGCAGGGTTGGCGTCAAGTCGGAAATCAGAGCGAGCTGTCCCTCACTCTCTATAATATGGCGTGCCTGTATTTCCAGGAAGGGCGATACGAAGAAGCGGAGCGCACGGCACAGGAGGCTTACGCGCTGGCCGTCGAGACCAACAGCCTCCGTAATCAGGCCTACGCGCTCACGACTCGGGCGGACGTCCATAGGGAGCAGGGGCATTACGAAGAGGCACTGAGCACATACCAGCAGGCGCTTCAGTTGGCGAGAGAGTGCACCGAGGCGCCGGTCATATGTTACTGCTCCATCGGAACGGGAGAGACATATCGGCTCATGGGCGACACGCAGAACGCTACCATCGTCCTCAGAGAAAGCATCGCCCTGGCGGGAGAGTTGGATAAGGAAAGCGACCTCGCCGTCGCCTACACCTGCCTTGGCATCCTGGAGTGCGACATGCAGCGGCTCGATGAGGGCATTGCTCTGCTCGAGAGGGCCGTGGAGATCCTCGATCGCGCGATGCAACGCAAGGACCTCGCTCGGGCGAGATTTCACCTCGCCCATGCGCTGTTCACGACCAGAAGATACGGAGAGGCGATCGAGCAGCTCCAGAGCGTGGCCCAACTCTGCGAGAGCCTTGGTCAACATCGATTCCTGATCGAAGACTCCAAGAGAGCGGCCCTGATGGTGCAGCACGCGGCAGTCACGAAAGTCGAAGGCATGTCCTTCTATGCGGGGCTGAGGGATGAGGTAAACCGCCTGTCCTTCGAAGAATCGGCCTCGCTTGAGGATGGTGAAGAGGCCCAGCTCCCGTCCCTGACCGCTCCACGCATCGAGGTGCGGGGACTGGGAGCACTGAGGATAAGCCTGGACGGGAACCCGATTCTGAATTCGGCGTGGGGAAGCTCCAAGGCCAGGGAGATGTTCCTGTTCCTGTTGGCATGCAACGAGCCGGTGCATAAGGGCAGGGTAGTAGAGGCCTTGTGGCCCCTAATATCCTCGTCAAAGGCCAACTCGAACTTCCATTCCACACTCTACCGCATGAGGTCCGCCCTGTATCCGAACTGTGTTGAACGCGACGGTGAACTGTACCAGCTAAATCCCGACTGGCAATATTCCTTCGATCTGCATGAGTTCGGACGGCTGATTCAAGAGTCAGACGAACTGCCCGTCGGAGGCTCTGAGAGAGAAGACACCCTTCGGTCGGCCATAGCTCTTTACAAGGGACCGTTACTGGAAGAGTTCGAATCGGACTGGTGTGCCCGGCTGAACATCGACCTGGGCTTCAAGTTCTGGAAGGCCGTAACGGCGCTGGCGGATGCCCACGAAGACCGAGGTGAGCTGCCGGGAAGCATTTCCATTCTGGAAAGGGCCCTGGAGGTGGATGAGCTCGAAGAGGACATATACTACAAAATCGTTGAGCTCTACATCGATGTTAAAAATGCTGCCGCGGCGGCGAGAACCTATCGAAAATACCTTTCGCTATTCGGCAAGACCACCCCTATAACGGCCTCTCCAAGGTTGCGGAGCTTCCTCGCGGAATATCCCAAGTAGCTTACGAACAGGCAACCCTTTTTATCACAGCCTTCTTATTAGTATTATAACGTTCTCATATATATCATTTCCTTATGTAAAGGTTTTGGTAAGAGAATGGTTAGTCCTCATGTGGTAGTCTCCTGCTATTCTTGTCGGCCTTGAGCCGGCGGAAAGGAGGAGGTCCCCATGAGGCTCAGGAAGCTGTATTGGCGCGGGATTTCCGCGGCTTTGGCCGTAGGAGCTCTTGCCGCGCTTACCGTAGGGACTGCCCTCGCAGGAAGTTGGGACTAGCATCTGAAATGATGCCGGCCCGATAGCCTGCCCCAGGCCGGGGCCTTCTTTTCTCAGGCGACACAGATAGGCCCCGGTCTGCAGACTCCAAAAGACTAAAGACCTTCTTCCCCCACCTCTAGCTGCCTTCTGTTCCGAATACTCGCCTTTCTCTCAACTTATTATTGACGAACATCTATATCAGCGTAGAGGATGCACACCTACCTCGACGACTCACCGGGTAGGTAACAGCACGGTTTCGACCACAGCCTATCCGTGTAACCATTAAGGTCTGAAGGCGCAATATAAGTAGTCTGGAGCTAAATATGGGAATTGACCGCGACGTCCTGGCGCGCGAAATTCAGAGTCCAAGTTCGGATATCCTGGGCCCCGCTGAGCTCCCATACGGGACTCTCCTCGAAAAGTTTCTGTCCAACTTGCGAGAGCTCATCGAGTCCGAAGGCCTTACGGACCTCTACTGGGTTACCGGGATTCACACCGAAGAGATCGCCTCCTCACTGTTGCAGGCTTTAGAAACCGGTGGCCTCCTGGGGGACGCCTCCGGCGAAAAGTTCTGCATCGTCGCGAGACCATCCGACGTCGCTACGGTGGGGCTGTTTTCGAGTCGTTACGGCATGAAGGTATCGACCATGAGCGATTTTTACTTTGATAGCTTTCTCGTGGTGAACGAAAAGATGGTCCTGGATGTCACCCCCGTGGCCACGGACGACGGCGATCCGGAGCATAGCAGCGATCCCACGATAGTCAGCTTGTATCTCGGACTCTTCAACATGCTCAGGAATAGCGCGATACCGGGCCTCAAGAGCGGTTGACCGGTCCGAACCGCAACAAGATATGACCTTCAAGGCCCCGAAGCTCGGGGCCTTTTAATTTTGCGACAAGGTCCCCCATCGATCTCCTCGGAACATGATGTAACTAAAGCCCCTGCCCTGCGTTGTATATCTGAGACATTACTATTAGGGGGCGAGCTATCTTCTGCGCCCATTTTTCTGTGCTCTTGACACATATGACATTGCTATCAACGACGTGATCTGATGATGATTCCCGAAACCCCCCGCTCGATTGGTCGATTCGGAGCCCCATCTACCAGCCTATTCCAATACGGCGGAAGGCTCGGTGGCGCCAGGGAAATCTGCACGCCGCCTGGACTGCGTATATCAGGTTGGGCGGTCGTGAGTTGGGCTAATGAAGGCCGGTGCCCGAGATGATCGACTCGGAGCGAGATGATGGTCAGGTTCTGAGTCTCATCGCCGACAAAGACCGAGGAGCCCTGGAGTGCCTCTACGACCGCTACTCGAATACCGTCTACTCGCTTGCCATGCACATGCTAAGAGATTCGGGCGCCGCGGAAGAGGTGACTCAAGACGTCTTCTTCAACGTATGGAGAAGGGCGGCCAGCTATGATTCCCAGCGCGGCAGCGTTACGGCCTGGCTATTCAGCATCGCTCACCACAGGACGATCGACGAGCTAAGGCGCAGGCGTCGAGACCAGACGCACGTACAGCCGGGGGTGGACCTTAGCAACAGGCCTTCGGAAAACGGGAGCTACGGCGATCCTTTGAAATACACCACGGGACAGTTCATCCGAGGCCAGCTGGAGGATGCCCTGGTTACCCTCAGGCCGGAGCAGCGCGAGATCGTGGTGCTCGCCTATTTCGGAGGGCTTACCCATTCGGAGATTGCCAATCAGCTGGGCCAACCTCTGGGGACCGTGAAGACAAGGATGCGTTTAGCATTAAAGAAGCTGCGCGAGGTCTTGGGACCTCAGTACAAAGAGCGGGCCGAATATGGACTGTAACCAGGCAGAAGAGCAATTCCTTCCGTATACTTTCGGCGCACTGGAGTCTGCTGAGATGGAGACGCTGCGGGCCCACGTGGAATCGTGTGGCGATTGTCGTCGGCAGATGCAAGATGAAGGTGAGACATTATCCAGACTCGCCTTCGCCGTTCCGCAGCTGGAGGCTCCCGCTCATCTGAAAGACCGTCTGCTCGCCAGGATCGAGCTGGTCGATGGGCCTGCGACCCAAAAGAGCAAGCCCTCGAGGCGGGCCTTTTTCGGGAAGAACCTCTTCTCGTTGTC
>JADFQF010000069.1 GCA_022561955.1 Chloroflexota bacterium
CCCCCTTTTCCTCCAGGAACGAAATGAACTCTCGAAGGTCTTTGAAATTCATATGCCTCTAGCCTGCGGGGTCGGCCAAGCGCAGCTCGGTGGAGGAGATGTCGCTCCTGAAGCGCGGCTCGGGAATGCCCGAGAACAGGTGTCGGAGGTCGTCGGGAAGGTCTATGTCGTCTATCGTGCGGAACGTGCCGTTGTCCAATCGGCCCGCGACCAGGAAGCTGCAACCCAGCCGACCCATCTCCTCCAGCGCCATCAGCATGCGGGCCTGGCTGCCGCCGTAATACTTGGGGTCCACGAGCCTGGTCGCCGTGTCCCGGCCCAGGACGAAGGTGCAGTCTCGGAGGACCCTCGCCTTCTCGTAAAATACCGGGGCCGACGTGAGCACAAGGGGACGCTTGCCCACGAACTGCGCCATGCGTCTGCGGACTTCGGCCTCCTCCAGCGGAGGTTTGTCCACGTTGGTCACCGAGAGCTCATAGGCCACGTCTGCGCCGATAATATCGGACGCCGCTTCGGCCAGAAGCTCATGGCCCTGGTGCAAGGGGTTGAAGGAGCCCGGCAGCACGCCGCCACGGAATCGTCCGTCCGCGGTCATGCCGCCGTCCGGGTAGACCGTCGCGCTCTCGACATGGCCCGCAAGAAGCGCTGCAACGGGGTCCTCGTAAATTTCCGCATCGCTCAGGACCTGCTCGCTGGAATCGAGCTCTAGATTCAGCCGGCCTTCCAGCTCCGACGCCTCCGCCAGCGTGTTCAACACGATCGCGGAGGCGACGCCGTCCTCGCCGGTCCTGTCCCGCAGTCCCTTCACGAAGGTCAGGCTGTACACCCGAACGGCCTCGCTCGTCCACGACGCGACGTGGCAGCGATGATCGCCACGTTTGGGCCTGTCGGTGGCTATCGTAGCCGTGCAGGCGATGCCGGCGACCCTCTCGTCGCCCTCTCGAAGCTCCAGGGCCCGGCGGTATGCGGCCCTTGCCAGGCCACGCGCCGCCTCCACCGAGACGAACTGGTCCGGCTCATGCCCAACGAAGTCCACGAAGGAAGACGACGAGTAGGGGACGACTATTTCCAGGACCGTGCGCGATGCTCCGGCTACGTCGAGGAGCCACGAGATCGCCTCGTTGCCTGCACCGGCAACGGCGATTACGGCCTTGGTCGGGGAGTCGTGCACGCTCTGTACGAGCTCGCGAACAGTGCCTTCCATACGAAATACTACCGCTCCACATGGAGATATGTACCGCTGTTTGTTAACTATAGACTCCGTCGCGCGGAGGTTCAAGAAAACCGCTCGGCGGGCGCTCACGTCACAGTAGGTTGATTAGCTTCGGTCGAAGGACCAGCCTGATTAGCGACAGCGAAACGGCGCTGACCAGGATGAAGGCAACGGCCTGCCATCCGAGACCCTTTACGACCAGGCCAAGAACCGTGCCCGCCGCCGGTGGATGCTCGGTATTGGTTGCCACCATCACGAGGATGCTGACTCCCACCGACAGGGCGGCAACGATGTCCAACAGGTATCTCGACTGCTCCGCAAATGCCTCGAGGGTCGGAATCATCAGGACGCCCGAGCCGATCGATCCCACGATGACGGCCACAAGATGTCCGCCCACTACTTTGCGCGGCGTCGACGCCACGCTATTGGGAACGACGAAGACGATGAAGGCGCTGGATGCGACGGCCACTACGATGGCGGCATTGAGTACGGCATCCTCCACGAGTAACATGATAATGAGGGCGACGGTAGCGAGGCCTGTCTGAAAGAGATAATTGCGAGGCCTGGTGACCAGGTGCCTGTCAAATACTATTCCAGCCAGTCCTCTGTGCAGCCAGTGGGGAGCCTGCCCTGGCGTCTTGTTACTCAAGTTCATAGACTGCTTCCATACCGATACTTCATGGCGCAAGAGCGAAGGTACTACAATTTACAATTGCCTTCAAGGGCGATAGAGATAAGCGGCTCGAAACCTTAATTGACATTGACCCGGCAGCATACATAGAATCGCTGGAACAGACCTCTCAGATCACCCCTATTGGCTTTGATTGCTTTGCGCTCATTCTGTAAACATCCAGATAGCCGATGACAGAGGGCACGTCATAGACCTCCGGGCCGGTGCGAATTGAGAAACCCTTGGACCCCCAAGCCAGCCGACAGGGTGGTGCGTCATCCTCGTCAGGAGGAGATCCAGCCCGTACGGCTGACCGTAACGACGCGCCGCGTTCCCTCCAAGTTTGTCGCATCTCCCCTCTTGATAGTCTACGCGTTCATCGCCTTGATTGCCGTGGGCACGATTCTTCTTCTGATGCCCTTGGCGAACACCGCCGGCGGCTTCACCCCGTTTCTGGACGCACTGTTCACCTCCACGTCCGCAGTGACGGTGACGGGGCTGGTGACTCAGGATACCGCAACGTTCTGGAGCCGCCCCGGTCAGATAATAATCATGGTCCTGATGTATGCGGGCGGCCTGGGATTCATGACGATAGCCACCTTCCTGCTGGTGCTGATAGGCCAGCGAGTGACGATCGCCCAGAGGCTCGCCATGAGGGAGGGCCTGCTGGTGAACCAGCTGGGAGGCCTCGCACGTCTCACTGTTGGAATCGTCATCGCGGCGACGTTAATACAGCTCGTCGGCTTTCTGGGCCTCTTCGCCAGATTCTATTTCCTGTATCCGCCTGCTGAAGCCGTATACCAGTCGGTCTTCCACTCTATATCCGCGTTCAACAGCGCCGGATTCCTGGCGCTCAACGAGGAGGCCGGTCTCGCGGCCTTCAGAGGAGACTTTGCGATTATCGGGGTGATGTCACTCCTGATATTCGTCGGCGCGATCAGCTACTGGGTGATAATCGACCTCGTGAGGGTCCGAAAGTTCTCTCTATTCACGTTGAATACGAAGATCGTCCTGGTAATGACCGCGGCGTTGACGCTGATAGGCTTCGTGGGATTCTTCGTGTTGGAATATCAGAATCCCGAGACCATCGGCAGTCTGCCCGTAGGCGAAAAGGCAATGGTGTCCTTCTTTCAGGCCCTGAGCAGCAGGACTGCGGGATTCTCCCTGGTGGGCCTGGATGTCGCGCACGCTCAAACAAACTTTCTTACGACCGGCCTCATGTTTATCGGCGGCGCTTCGGCATCGGTGACCGGCGGCATAAAGGTGAATACACTGGCCTTGATTCTGCTGGCGATCATGGCAACGATTAAGGGCAGGACCAGCACGACCGCATTCGGACGCGAGATCCCTCGCTCGTTGGTCCAGAGGGCTTTCGTTGTCGGAGCTATCTCGATAGCATTCGTTTTCTTGGTAATATTGCTTTTGAGTATCTCGGAGAGAGGCGCCGATTTTCTCGATATCGTATTTGAAGCGATTTCGGCATTCGGCACGGTGGGCCTTAGCACGGGCCTGACGCCGGAGCTATCCAGTAGTGGTCGGCTCATAGTCATCGCAACTATGTTCCTTGGTAAACTCGGGCCTTTGACGGTGGGGCTGACTATGGTCCAGCGAAGAGAGAGGGACCTGTACAGATACCCGCAGGAACGAGTTACAATAGGTTAGTACGGGAGTACATTCTCCATGAGAGGTAGCCATGAAAAACCAGGTAGTAGTGATCGGACTGGGGCGCTTCGGTTCCTCCGTTGCTAATTCTCTGTACAATCTTGGTCACGACGTTCTCGCGATGGACAAGGATGACGCAAGGGTCCAGAGCATGATGGGCAAGGCGACCCACGCGCTCGCCGGAGACGCGACGGACGAGCAGGTCTTCAGGGAGCTCGGCATACCGGACTACGACGTCGCGATCGTAGCCATCGGCTCAGACATCGTGTCCAGCGTGATGGCATCGGTCCTTCTGAAGACGATGGGTGTGCCGTATATCGTGGCCAGGGCGCACAACGAGCTACACGGCAACACCCTGGAGCGCATCGGCGTCGACCGAGTGGTACACGCCGAGTCGGAGATGGGCGTGCGTCTGGCCCATGGACTCTTCAACCCGAATGTGCAGGAGTATCTGGAGCTGACTCCAAACTTTGGCATCAGCAAGATCAAGGTCCCGAGCCGGTTTGTCGACATGAGCCTCAAGGAGCTCGGTTTCTCCAGCCCCAGGGACAAGTATGGCCTCGCCGTGCTGGCGATAAGGCGCGGCAAGGACATTACGCTGAACCCCGATGGAGAAGACCGCATAAACAAGGGGGACCTGCTCGTACTTGCCGGCCGCGACGATCTCTTGGACAGTCTGGAGCTCTAGTACGCGGGGCCGAGTCCCGTTACGTGGCCGCGGCATTTTTAGGAAGAGCCTTGAATTCCGTGTCGCCACCTTGCATAAATAGCGCTCTGTGATTAGTATTCTCCACGTCAACTTCAGAGAAACGGTTGTTGGAGACTGATGATATGGGGGTATCCTCCGTGCTCGTGGCCGTCCGAGGCGGGCCCAGCGATGACGATGCCGTCAGGCTGGGATGCGAGCTCATAAGCGCCGCCAAAGGCATGCTGTATATTCTGTACGTCATCGAGGTGGAGAGAGGCTTCCCGGTGGATGCCGAGATCACACCTTCCACCGCCAAGGGAGAAGAGGTCCTCAAACACATGGAAGAAGTGGCCGGAGCGTATCGGTGCAAGATGGAGGCCGAGCTTGTCCAGGCGAGGCAGGCGGGCTCGGCCGTCGTGCAGGAGGCCGTGGACAAGGGCGTCGATGCGATAATACTGGGCATACCCTATCGCGAGCGTTTTGGTAGCTTTTCCCTCGGCGCGACGATTCCATACGTCCTCAAGAACGCGCCGTGCCAGGTGATGGTATGGCGAGATCAACACCGGCGCCCATGAGACCCGGCATCGCCAAAACACGGGCGCGAAGATGACGGCATGATTTCAAATTCAGACGAGGCCGCCCGGCGACGCAAGACCGTGCTCATCATGGGTTGCGGCCGGCTGGGAGCACTAATCGCCACCTCTCTCGTGGAACAGGGGTGCAAGGTCCATATTCTCGATCCAGCCGCCGAGACGTTTGGGCGTCTTCCCGAAATTATGGTCCGGGAAGGGTCCATAGAGCCCGTCATAGGGGACGGCACTCATCAGGCGGACCTACGCAAGGCCTCCATAAGGGACGCCGATGTGTTTATCGCCGTAAGCGGCCGAGACACCCAGAACGCCCTGGCCGCTCAGATGGCGCTGCACGTTTTCGAAATACCCAACGTGATCTGCCGCATGAACGACCTTACTCGCAAGGAGATGTACGATGGCCTGGGCATTACGGCGGTGAGCGGAATACGGCTGGTTGCCGATATGATGATATCCGCGGCTCGGAGATAGCATATGTACGCAGTTGTCGTGGGTGGAGGCCGCGTCGGAAGAACGATCGCCCGCTGGCTTCTGACAGCCGAGCATGAGGTCGCGGTGGTTGACCGCTCGCCGACCGCGTGTTCGATAGTCGAGGATGAGCTGGGCAGCATATCCGTGCTCGGCGACGCGACGGAGGCGGGCGTTCTGGCCAAGGTCGGCGCCAATCGCGCCGACGTTCTCATAGCCGCCACCAGGGCCGACGACGTTAACCTTGTCGCATGTCAGATGGCGATGCACAAATTCGATGTCTCCAGGACGATCAGCATAGTGAACGAGCCGGAGAATGAAACCCTCTTCAGGACCCTTGGCATCGGCGCCGTCGTGAATATTACGGACCTCGCGGTCGCCGGCATCCAGGAGAACCTCAGCGACCTGCTGGTGGAGAGGTTCGAGGACACGAGATGACCACCAGAATCGCTTACCTGGGGCCGACAGGGACCTACACCGAAGAGGCCGCCCTCAAGTATGACGGCGAAGCCGTCCTCGTGCCGTTTCACTCCATACCGGCTTCAATCGGTGCGGTGGACGACGGCGAGGCGGACGTGGCGGTCGCGCCCATCGAAAACAGCCTCGAAGGCGCCGTCACGTACACGCTGGACGTTCTGATTCACGGGTCGATGCTGTCCATCCGAGACGAGATCGTCTTGCCGATACACCACTGCCTTCTGGCCATGAAGGGTACCGAGACTCGCGGCATCGAGACAGTCTACTCCCATCCCCAGTCCCTGGCCCAGTGCCGATCATATCTTGAGAAGAACTTCCCGAACGCCAGTCTCGTGGCATCGCTGAGCAACTCGACCGCAGTCGAGGAGATGAAGGGCGATGGAGCCACGGCGGCCGCCATCGCCGGCCAGAGAAACGCCGAGATTTACGACGTCGAAATCCTCGAGCGGAACATAGAGGATAACCCGAACAACGTGACGCGCTTCGTCGTGCTTGCCAGGGACGATCACGAGCGGACGGGGGTCGACAAGACCTCTCTCTGCTTCGACTTCAGCGATGATTCGCCAGGCATGCTGGTGACGGCGTTGGCGGAGTTTTCCAGCCGGGGCATCAATCTCAACAAGATCGAATCGCGGCCTACGCGAAAAAGCCTGGGGCGATATATCTTTCTGGTCGACATAGACGGCCATCGAGAAGACTCGGATGTGAGGGACGCACTGGAGGCGCTGCGAAGGCAGGCCTCGATGGTCAAGATATTCGGCTCGTATCCGCGCCGGGTCTCCTCTTCCATCTGACATCGCGTTGCTAACGAGGCCGCATGCCGGTCCAGCCCAAGGACGACCATACGAGATATAGGACAAAAGAAAGAGGCCATGCTGCCAGTTAGCAAGGCCTCTCTTTAGTTCAAGCTTGGTGGCATATTGTCGAGTAACTCATTCAAGAGATGGTTCGACAGGCTCTCCGCTGCGGCGGATAGCTTGCCGACGGACGGCCTTTTCTGGTTAGACGTTTAGAGATTGCTTCTTAGCTCGACTTTGTACGCTCCGATCAATCAATCTAACCGCTTGGCGAAAGCAAGATTTCAGAGAGATCGTGAAAACACTCATTCAACGAATGCGCTCCAAAACCCCCGTCATTCCAGCGAACGCCGGAATCCAGAGGGTTCCTGAAGATACCCATTCAACGAACGCCCCCTAAACCCCCGTCATTCCGGCGAACGCC
>JADFQF010000070.1 GCA_022561955.1 Chloroflexota bacterium
AGATAGGGTGGGTGTTTATGATCCTGGCGGTTTTTCTGTATGTGCCGGGATTTATCATAACCCGAGACGACAGGAGAATTGGGAAAATAGACGCCGACATACCCACCGTCGTCCGGGTCCTGGGCGGCGTTACTTCCGCAATCGGGACGACGGTGACGGAGGCACTGGGTCAGATAGACAGAAGGTCCATGGGTGCCCTCACTCCCGAGATAGACCGTCTTCACTTGAGACTTCAGGCAGGCCTGGAGCCTGAGATGTGCTGGGACAGGTTCGTCGATGAGACCGGAAGCGAGCTGGTGGACCGCACGAAAAACATGTTCTGGGATGCTCTGAGCCTGGGAGCGGACGCCGGAAGAGCAGGCACCGCATCGGCCCTCTTTTCCTCCAACATTGCGTTCCTGAGGGCCAACCGTGACATGGTAGCGACGACATTCAAGTATCTCATCTTGCCTCTACACGGCGCGATGATCGCCTTGCTTCTGTTCATACCCGAAATCATGAAACTCTTCTCTATAAATATCCAGGCAAGCGCCGAATTTCTCACGGATGGCGGGAGCTCCACCCTACCGAATTCAAGCATGGCGATCGGCGAGCTTTTTACCTTCGGCGACATCAATCTGGGACTCGTAAATTTTTTGGTAACATTCGTCGTCGTCGTGCTTACGGGGGCCAACGCCTTCGCCCCTAAGGCCGCCGAGGGAGGCAGTAACTTAAAGCTAGCCTATAACATGGCGATCATGTTGACGATAACGGGCATCTTGATGATTACCGTTCCCATGTTTGCCCGCTCGATATTCCAGTCTATTGTGACTACATAGGGGTCTGTCACAACGCCGACGGATATGAAAAACCAGTGAAAGGAACGCCATCATGCCGATTTTCGGCAAGAAAAAGAAAAATGAGGACGACAAACAGGAGCCCGCTGAAGAATCGGAACAGAATGGTAGCGGGATATCCCTAGATAATCTAGACCTTTCAGATGATAATGACAGTGAGCCAAGCGACGAACAAGCGTCCGAGCTCTCCATACTGGATAGCGCCCTTGGAGGGGACTCGGACGACGAAGATGGCGAAGGCGAGACCCAGGGTGATGAAGACGACGCCTTGAGCCAGGACCTTCTGGATATCTTCGCCGGGGATGCCGAAACGGATGTCAACCTGGGGGTGCTTACAAATGGGTTGGAAGACGTGGACGCGGCATCGTTGCTGATCCAGGCACAGCAGGTATTGGCGCTTCTGAAGCGCAATATTTCGGTTTGAGCCGTGCGGAAAGTTTGCGGGCCCCGTAATCGGTGGCCCGTATGTACACCCCACAGGGCAAGGCGGTAACTCTTGGAATCAGCGGAAGCTATGAAGACCGGGAACTCAGAAGTGAGCCGTAACGGATTCCGCGGAGGAGTCCAACTCTCTGAGTCCGACAACGCCGTTAACATGCTGAGCCAGTCCATTCTGGAGCACATGAAAAACGCGCTGGTTATCTTACGCGATGACTCGGACGGCCTGAAAATCGTATTGAACAGCCGCCGCTTCTCAGAGCTGTTTGGCCTTGGCTCTCAGTCGCAGGAGCCCGCTCTGCTGACCGACGTCTTCTCCGGCAGACAGCTGGAAGATGTGATACGGAGCAGCATGGATGCGGGTGATTCCATGCCTGAGCTGGAGTTCAGCTGCACCACCGCCGATTCTTCCGACGAGAAGCGCCACTTCCTGGTTTCCATATCCAGAATCGAACTGCCCGACTCCGGCGACGGCATCCTTGCGACCTTCGACGAGATAACGGAGTGGAAGAAGCGCCAGTCCCAGGTCATGGAGGCCAGTCGTCTGGTCTCAATCGGCGAGATGGCGGCCGGCATAGCCCATGAGATCAACAACCCGCTGGCGGCGGTGATGGGCTTTGCCCAGTTGGCTATGCGCCGTGAAGTCGATGAAACGGTCCAAAAAGACTTGGACAAGATCCTCACACAGGCGAAGAGGGCCTCCAAGATAATCGCAAATCTCCAGTCGTTCGCCCGCAGATACAAGCCAACGAAGGAACCCGTTCACGTGGTCGACATCCTGGAGAAGGTCCTCGAATTCAGGTCCTACGAGATGCAGGTAAGCGATATCGAGGTGGTGAAGAACATTGAGCCTCGAATCCCGCTGATCATGGGGGACGAGCATCAGCTGGACCAGGCCTTCCTCAACATGGTTATCAACGCGGAGCAGTCCATGACGGACGCACGGGGGGCCGGAACGCTGACCATAGACGTGCGCAGAGTAGACGACAACGTCCGGGTGTCTTTCAGCGACGACGGTGTGGGCATCCCGGAGGAGAATATTTCGAGGATATTCGACCCCTTCTTTACGACCAGGGAGGTCGGGCAAGGTACCGGCCTCGGCCTGAGTATCTGCTACGGCATCATCCACGAGCATGGCGGCGCCATAACGGTCGAAAGCAAGCCCGATGAAGGCGCCGCGTTCATAGTCGACCTTCCCATCGGGGACGTTGGACTAGACATGCCCATCGACGAGGCCTTCTTCGCCGAATTGCCGGAGAAGATGAAGATACTCATCGTCGACGACGAGCCGGCCGTCGCGGAGTTTCTATCGAGGGCGCTCACGGAGTTCGGCCATAGCGTCGACGTGCATGAACGAGGGGAAGATGTCATCCGGAAGCCCGACCTCGACAAGTATGACCTGATGATATTGGACGTCAGAATGCCGGGCGTGGATGGCGAGGCGTTATTCGAGCATGTTCAAGGGCTCGACTCCGACTCGGCACCGAGGATTTTGTTTATTACGGGTGACACCACAAATCCCAGCACGAGGGCCTTCGTAGACAGTACGGGTAGCCCCGCGTTGACGAAGCCGTTTACCTTAGAGCATCTGATGTCGGCCATAAGGCGGCTGGGCTAAGACGTTTTCGCGTCCCGGACGCCCTTGCCGCTCTAGGACCGGGCGCCGACAAATTTCGACTGTTCATGGAGGGGGACCATGCCTCAGACGAAACACGCACTATTAGTTGAAAATGACCGGGATATGGCGGGGGAGTTCTCAGACTTACTGAAGGGAATCGGGTTCAAAGTGACGATCCTGGAAGACCCTTCTGAGGCCCCGGGGGCTTTGGAGTCCCATGAGTACGAAGTCGCTCTGATGAACATGCAGCTTCCGGACCAGTCATGGCAGAAGACACTCAGCCTGGTCAGGAAGGCATCCAAGTCTACGACCATTATCATGATAGCCAGGGCTCCCGAAGAAAATGACGTCAGGACCGCCCTAAATGCCGGTTCGTATGCCGTATTGGAGCGTCCGCTCACTCGGGACCAGCTGACGAGCCTGATAGCTCCAAAGAACAGCGGAATGTTCGTGGCGCTCAGGGACTAGATATCACGGCCGGTGCCAGGCTCGGACAGGCCTTCAACCGCTTTCTACCGAACACTCCCATCTCCTTTTTGCCGTTTCGGCGGCGGGTTGGCTTGCGAGGTCGGCTGCCACCCATGGGCATTCCAGAAGATGGGAGCATCCCAGAATGAAGGTGCTGTCTTCTTTACGTGAGCGCCGGCGAATCAGGGGTTCGCGGGCTCCGATTCCCGAACCGTCCGCCCACCGAGGCTGCCTGCCATCGACGCCACGAGCTCGCCATCGTCCGTGACTGCCGCGTGCCTCACGTCGGTAGCCGGTTGCGGGGCCACACGCTCCGACATCGGCTTTCTAGACCTCAACCTGACTCCGGGTACGCTCGCGCCTGTCAGGACAGTCATTCTCGACCCGTCCGTAAGGAGAAGGGCCGCGGCCGCAATGAGGTAGAAAACGACGATGGTCCCCTGCACCATCGCCAGGTCCGCCTCCGGGGTCAGGAGGCCATGCGCGAGCCACTCGAAAGCAAAGGGGACCGCCAGCGCCGATGCGCCCTTCCACGAGATCTTCGGCCTGGCAAGTATGACAATGGCCATCAGGGACTGAGAAGCTGTTAGCAGCAGCTCCATGCGCTGTCGGTCGTCGAGCAGGATGACGTCGGAAACGCCGGGCGTCATGCCTCGCAGGAGTCCGGCCAGCGGCACCAGGGCTACCGCAAGCGCAAGTATCGCGAAATGGGAGTTTAGCATTATCGAGCCCGCGAATTCGCCTCGATTCCTCCAGGCCAACACGACGACCAGGACTATGAGCGGCGACTTGGATATGAAGGGCAAAACGCCTTGAAACAGCGTAAATCTGTCCACGCCGTATTCCCCGGCCAGCAGATAGAGTCCCTGCGTGAATGGCTGCGTGACGAAGATGAGTACAAATGCGCCAAACAACAGGATGGCGAGCGAACCGTACAAGGGTAGCCCACCACTATGTTGGACTTCATTACGCCTGACCCCATTCCTCTCGAACGGCCGCAAGGAATCTTCATGCCGAGTCCCATTGAGAGCCGCCGGGCGCCCCAAGACCGCATCCTTTCGACCCAGGGCCTTCCATAGATAAAAAGCGGTCAGCATCAGCAACACGGGAGCGTCCATCAGCCACAGGTGGCCCTTGAAATAGATGGTGAACAGGTAGAGGGTCGCAAGAAGCAGAATAGATAGCTCGAATCCGGGGACGCCGCGGGAATTACCACCGCCCCGGCGTCGATTCAGAAGAAGGGCGCCCATGACCAGGGGCCAGGCAACGCCAAGGAGCATTCGGCTGCCTCCCAGAATCGGGGCTAAAATGTATTCAGGCTGAGCCTGGGAATTGGGGCTTCCACCCAACCATGAAAGAAAGGCGTCGATGGAGTATTCCGGCAAGACGGCTATGGCTATGGCCAGAGCGACGACGAGGATGCCCGACCTGCCTCTCGAGGACCAGAGCGCGGCCCCGAGTAGTGACTGCACTGAAATGATGGCAGCGGCCGTCGCCAGAACGGTCATCGCCGGAGTGAAAGAGATGACCTTGAAGCCCACCAATAGCCCAGGCAGACTAAAAATAAGGGCTGCGGGAACAATGACACGCCACATATGTTTGCGATCCCCCAACTTCATCCCATCCACGCCTGCGCCGCCGTCACGGAAAGGGCGGACTAATCTCGGCAGACGCCCCCCGACCCTACGCACCTAAATGCAGTGAGGCTTACACCCATGCCCCTATGGGTGCCAACCCCTACAATAACATGGCAGATAACCACCAATTCGTCAATCCGCCAACCATTGCCATTGGTTAATCAATCCATAGGCTGAAGTGATGTTCTGGGCAGGCGGCGGGTAGGTGGGGTATGGCGTGCAACACACACCCTTGTGGGTGTATGCCACGAAGCTAGTCAAAGCAGGGCTTGATAGCCTTAATCTTGGACGCCATCGAGCGACGTTATCTCCGCTTTATTGGAATAACGCACACCTTTCAGAAATCTTTCGCGAGGCACATTCGTAGCGCGTAGGCGCTACCCGTCTTGCGACTGACATACGCCCACTTTGGGGGAAGTATTACGTAATGTTTGAGTTGGACCTGCACCGACTCGCCGTATTTTATACGGTGGTCAACGAAGGAACACTTTCAAAGGCCGGTGACAGCCTCTATATGAGTCAGCCGGCTATATCCGCTCACATAAAGGCACTGGAGCAGCAGCTGGGCATTTCTCTCTTCTATCGTGTCGGGCGCCGCTCCGTGGTCAACAAGGCGGGCGAGGTCCTCTACAGGAAGGCCGAGCAGCTCTTCTCGGTCGCCGACGAGCTCAAGGCGGAGATGGACGACCTGCGAGGGATGTCCATAGGCCGGCTGAACCTTGGAGCCGCCGTGGACTGGCAGTATCACCTGCCGGGCTACCTGGACAGGTTCAAGCAGTCGCACCCCGGCGTCGAGCTCTCGATGAGCGTGTATCCGGCGGAAAGAGTCGAGAGGATGGTGCTGGACCGCACCCTCGATCTGGGATTCATAGGCGGCGAGTCCTCGAAGTTCGACCTCGCCTCCGAGCACCTGATCGATGACGAGATCGTGCCGATCTGCAGCAAGGGGCACCGTCTAGCCAGGAGGATCGGCTCCGAAATCGTCAAATTAGACGAAGAGTCTTTCATAGTCAGGGAACCCGACTCCGAATCGAGGCGAATAGCAAACGGTCTGATGGAGGCCAACGGGCTGACAGACAACGTTCTGATGGAGCTGGGCAGCGACGAGGCCATCAAATGGGCCGTTATGGCGGGGAAAGGCATAGGGCTTGTCGCGAGGCAATCGGTGGACGTCGAGCTTCAGGCCGGGCTTCTAAAGATCCTCGAGATCGATTCCATGACGGCCCCCGTTAAGCTGCACCTGATCTATATCAAGGAGAAAAAGATGTCGGCCGTCCAGACGGCCTTCATCGAAATGCTGTCATCCAGCGTCGCCCTGGTGGCTTGACCTGGATGCTGCCCGTCTGAGGCGCGTCCAACTCGCTCCCGTGCATGAGCGCCTGACTAACAGAAAGAGGCCACGTGCTTCGACGGCAAGTAGCCTCTCTCTTCCATATAACATTCTTCATTTTCGCCCTCGTGGGCTTCGCTGTTGGCGCGCGGTGGGCGCTGACGATCAATGATAGACGCTGTCCAATACTTCAATCCCCTTCTTCGAAGCGTCCTGAATTGCGACCAGCCGCTGATGCACACTCTGGTTCGTCCTTATGCGCAGCGCCAGGTAAAGATTTGATTCGATGGCCGTAAACACGTTTCTCATATCATGTACCAGCCGGTTTAGAGGATCTGATGGAAGACCGGCAAGATCCCGCCCCGGATTCGCCTGAAGACCGTCGGATTTCGTCCTCACGACGAAGCCAATGATCCTGCCTCGAGGGTCCTTTACGGTGTCCATGCTCATCCACGTAGAGATCGAGCTACCGTCCTGACGGGCCACATCCACGTCACCGCCCCACCACACAACTCCCTCCCTCATAGGAGATTTTATCTCTTCGACATCCGGCAAGAGGGTATCGATGCGCAAACCAGTTGTACGTTTGCCCTCGTCTCCAACCAATATGGCAAAAGTCTCAATGGCCGCGATGACTGATCCG
>JADFQF010000071.1 GCA_022561955.1 Chloroflexota bacterium
CAAGAAAGCCGTCGCAGCGATCGACAGTATGGTTACGGCGATCAACACTTCGATCAGCCCGAAACCTTTCTGGCCGCTAAATAGGCGTCTAGAGCGTATATTCGCGAGCATACCCTTCACTTCAACCTCCTTGACACGTGCGACCCGCCTGCTCATGCGCATCGCGATCCCCTCGGACCGTCGTCAGCTATTCGATAGACCCCAAAAATGAGTAGATGGGCATTATCATCGAGATCGCAATGAATGCTACGAACGCCCCCAAAAACAGCATGATTCCGGGACTCAGGACGGAGACCATGGTGTTTACTTTCCTGTCTACGTCCAGATCGTACATCTCGGCTATGGTCGCCAGGTCTTCCTTTAGTGTGCTGGCCATTTCTCCGACTTTTATCATCTGGATGAGGGGCTGAGGAAATACCTTGAATTCGGGCAGGATTGCCGAGAGATCGCGGCCTTTCAAGACCTCCTCCCGCGCCTCCTCGATCTTCGCCGTGACGTATCTGTTTGTAGCCGTCTGGGCGGCCAGCCCAAGAGTTTCGGGCATGGATAAAGAAGATGCCAGGCACGTAGATACGGTCCTGCTGAAGTTGATCATCTCGCGCAGGGTGATCACCGGCCCAACCAGAGGCACTTTAAGGATAAAGATGTCAAGCTTGAACCTTAGCTTTTCGTTCGACATGACCACTACCCCGAGCGCGAAGAGGAACACGACGAACCCCAGTATGTGAAGCAGGTATTTGCTGGCGGCGTCGGTGATAATCACCATGATCTTCGTTGGCGTCGGCAGCTCACCACCCAGGTTCAGGAACAGGTCTGATAATGCGGGAAGGGTGACCAGGACCAACAGCGAGATGACCCCTATGCCCACCAGCAGTACGAATAGGGGGTAGGCGAGGGATCGCGCGACTTTAGAGACCAGTACGCCCTGTTTTTCGATGTGGTCTGCAACGTAAATGAGCACGTTTTCCAGGTTGCCCGTCTGCTCACTTACCTTGATCGTCCTGCAATACAGCGCCGAGAATGCCTCCGGATGCCTGCTCATGGCGTCCGCTAGCTGGACCCCCCTGCGTACGTCGTCAACTATGGACTGAATGATCTCCTTGAAGGTCGCGTTGGTCACCTGGTCCCTCAATATCTCCATGGCAACGACCGTATTTGTGCCCCTGGATATGAGGGTCGCAAGCATGCGTGAGAACGAGATCACATCGGCAGTCTTTACCCCAAAGAAGGACGGTACCTGTTTCCTTAGGCTGAATTTGGGGCGCGTGAATTTTAGACTGAGGAGCGCGTAGCCGGACTGTTGGAGGACCTCTTTCGCCGTCCTCTCATTAGCAACGTCTATTGTCCCGCTAATCAGCTGCCTGCTGGCGTCATATGCTGTGTATTTGTATGGCATTGGCCTGTCCTGATAGTCCGACTAGGGGCTAAAGCACCCGCTCTAGTCTCCTGCCGTGACCTGCCGTAAGACCTCGGACGGAGTGGTGATGCCTTGCTTCACCTTTTGCATTCCGTCCAGTCTCATTGTCGTCATACCGTCAGCGATTGCGCGCGTCCTGATCTCGCTGATCCCCGCGCCACTCTGAAGTACATCCCGCATGCCCTCGTTGAACTGAAGCAGCTCAAACAGGCCTGTACGATCAAGGTACCCTGTGTTGGAGCAGAAATTGCATCCCGCGCCTTTGTACATTATCGTTCCGCTATGCCCCATATCCCGCTCGTAGGCCGCAAGCTCTTCCGGCGTAGGTTCGTAGGGCGCCGAGCAGTGAGGACAGGTCCGGCGGACCATTCTCTGGGCCAGCACGCCGTGAACGACGGTGGATATCAGGTAGGGCTCGACACCAAGGTTCCGCAGCCTGAATGGAACGCTGGCCGCATCGTTGGCGTGGATGGATGAGAGTACGAGGTGGCCCGTGAGGGCTGCCTGGACAGCGGTCTGAGCGGTCTCGCCGTCTCGAATCTCGCCTACGAGGATAATGTCTGGGTCCAGCCGCATCAACGAGCGAAGCGCGCTGGCAAAGGATAGCCCGGCCTTCTCGTTGACCTGGATCTGCTTGATGTCCTTGAATTTGTATTCGATCGGGTCCTCGATGGTCATAATGCTCTGCTCGGCGCTATTGAGCTGGTTGAGCGAAGCGTAAAGCGATGTCGTTTTGCCCGAACCCGTTGGGCCGGCGACCAGGATCATTCCGTAGGAGCTCTTCAGCATGTTCTGGAATTCCCGCAGCGTGTTACCGCTGAATCCCAGCTCCGTCATGTCGAACAGGCTGGCGGACCTGTCCAGGATACGAAGCACGGCCGTCTCGCCGTGGACCGTCTCAAGGGTTGCGGCGCGGATATCGACGTCGCGTCCATCGACGTGTACGGAGAACTGCCCGTCCTGTGGTTTTCGACGCTCGGTTATGTCGGCGCCGGCCAGTATCTTTATCCTCGAGATCACCGGATTCAGCGCATTGCTTGGGATCGTCATGATATCCCGCAAAATGCCGTCGATGCGGTAGCGAATCCTCACGTGATTCTGTTGTGGCTCGATATGAATGTCGGATGCCCTGTCTCGTATGGCCTGGCTTACTATCAGGTCCAGCGCACGAACGATTGCTGCCTGAGCCACGGCGTCCGAGTCGTCAAAGTCGGCGACCTGTGCGTTGCCTTCGAACGACGGTGAGAAGTCGTGAATATGACGTTCGATCTCTTCGCTGGCGCGGTAGTTGAGGTCGATGGCGTCCTGTATCTCGGATGGAAGGCCAACCGTGGGCTGTATCCCCATGTTCGCCTGGGCGCTGGCGTCGTCTATGGCGTCGACATCACCGGGGTCCTCCATGACCACGACCAGATGCCTGCCTACCGTGTCCAAGGGGACGAGACCATACTTTCTCGCGGTGCTTTCAGGAATCAGATTGATGGCCTCGGCCTGCACACGATGCCGTTTCAGGTCGATCAGCGGTAGGTTCAGGTGAAGGCTAAGGGCCATCGCAAGCTCTTCTTCAGTAACGAGATTGTTGGCGCGCAGGGTCTCCAGGAGATTGCGGCCTTCTTCCGACTCGCCCTCGATGGTGCTCGTGAGCTGCTCATTGGTAATCCAGCCCATGTCGACGAGAACATCGCCCAGGCTTCGGGTCGAACCGGCTGGAGCGAAAGGCTTCTCAGAAGAACTTATGGTCATAAGGTAGTCCCCTCGATTTTCCCTAGCAAGGTCTGTGTCCAAAAGCAGAAACTGCCTGGGGCATAGCCAGGCAATTTCCGCTGTATGACTCGTCTGGCCTCTTGCGACGTCGGATGGGCAAAACTAAGGCATGCCCCCCCTCGCGAGCCTATGTCGCTATCTGCAGGTTTCCCTAAGCGCTGCGACCCTTGGACTGCGCGAGGCTGTCCACGGTGGACAGCAGCAGCTGCAGCTCGATGGGCTTCGATAGGAACTTGTTCGCTCCCACCTTCTCCCCGGTCTGCCGGTCGATCTCCCTCTCTTTGCCAGTAAGCATCATCACGGGCAG
The DNA here is from genome assembly GCA_022561955.1 of Chloroflexota bacterium. The sequence continues at coordinate 3,489 of JADFQF010000071.1, forward strand.
GTGAGAGGTCCTCGGGTCCGCCCTGAGCCTGTGGCAGACCTCGAATCCGTCGAGTCCCGGCAGCATGACGTCCAGTATCGCAACGTCCGGCGCGTCCTGCTGAGCGCTGAAGAGACCCTGCATGCCGTTACTGGCAATGGTGACCTCATAGCCCTCGGACTCCAGCGCCTCTTTCAGGAATCGCTGCATGCCCGGGTCGTCGTCTATGACTAGAATCTTTTTGGCTCTCGTTTCAGTCGTCATTGCACTTCCTTACTAACAGGGGTCCTGGCTGACACGTCCGCCGGTTGTATTGTAGTATGTGCACTTCGTGGTGGCCTGGCGTATGTAGTCTCCAAACGCATCGCCGTAAAGGTTCTCGGTGCCGCCCGGGAAGGCAGACATGTCGTTGGTGGCGTTGGCCTGGATTATGGCTAGAACCGTCTCCAACTCCTGGTCGCCCATCATGGCGTCCGTGGCGGCCTGGACGTTGGCCAGCTCACCGGCGTTCGCCTTCGCCTCGCTTCTGCTCTTGATGGTCGCCACGGTCGGTACAGCTACCGCCGCGACTATTCCCAGGATCGCCACCGCTATCAGAATTTCAACGAGGGTGAACCCACCCTCCTTCTTCAGCAGTCTGTGAATTATGGTCCTCATCTTCGTTTCCTCCCTAATGCGATGCGCGAACTTCTATATGACTTGAACTAACATATCCGCAATTTATAGGGCTTGGTTGGCCGTTCGTATGTATTTGGTGTGCATTCATTGTTCTACACATATGAAGAGAAGTCGTGGTTGCTATCCGTAATGCTTATGGGTACGGCTTGACGGCAAACGTGAATCTACATGTAGGTGCTAGCAACAGTGCTAAGTTCAAAAAATGGGCGATCTTGGTGTTTTTCGAATCTCTGAGCCGTGGCTGCGGACGGTCACCGTCCCGCGTAAGTGCAGATATGATGCGTATGTCGGCACGGCTGCGAGACATGGCCGAAGACGGTCGAGGTTGAATGTAAAATCTAGGCATGCCGCACGGATGTGAAACGATGTTCTTGGAGCTAACAAGATGTTTCGTCCGATAAGAATCAGAATCGGGCATAACCCCGGCTCGAGAGGAGTCTGGCCCATATCATGGCTCCGTTCATCAGGTGCTTCCTCAAGCGGCTACCCTTTGGAGGAGATACACTGAAGACGTCGCGGCCTTGAATAATCCTAGAGCGGGGGACGTATATCTTGATTGGCAAGCAGGGCATCCCGGGAGCGGGCGTCCGAGGCTCCGCATCCGGGCCCGAAACAATTTCCGTCTGTCCGTCATGCGAAAATTGGAATGCGGGCGGAGAGGCTCGGTGCGTTGAATGCGGGCAGAGCCTCGTCGGCGTCTTCATCGTCTCGGAAGAGCGCGCCCGCGAAATGGGCAGAAGGCGCCGGCTGGTCCGAAGGCGGAATCGACTCATCGTCTGGGGCCTGGCCGCATCCATTGTGGCCGTTCTCGCGACGTTGGCCGGGCTCGGCTACGCAGGCGCAAGCCGCGAGCTAGACCCTCCGACCTCGAGTATCACGGCAACTCCATCTCTCAACGATTGGCCCATGTACCAGCGAGACCCCGCGCATGCCGCGGTAGTCGACCGCGACCTTGCACCGCTCAAGGGAGTGCTGAAATGGCGCTTCGACACTGGGGAGCCGCTCCTGTCATCGCCGGCGGTATTTGACGGTCTGTTGTATCTGGGTACAGGCGATCATCGGATTATAGCTGTCGACGCAGGCACGGGTAAGCTCGTGTGGGAGCACGCCGTCGACGGGCCGGTGGACTCGTCTCCGGCCGTTGCGGGCGGCCTTGTCTACGTTGGACTCAGAGACGGCAGGCTCATTGCGCTGAACGCCGCCAACGGGGAGCTCGGGTGGGAATTCCAAACGGAAGGTTCGATCTTTTCTTCGCCTGCTGTTCACAGGGGCGAGCTATACGTCGCGTCGAGCGGTGGCGTGCTCCATGCCCTCGACGCCGTTACGGGGCTCGAGAGGTGGAGGTTCGAGACCGATGGGCGGCTCATATCCAGTCCGGCGGCATATGAGCAATGGGTGGCGGTCACGTCCCACGACCGTTACCTTTACATTTTGGACTCGAGCACCGGCAGGCCGGCGTTGAAATTCAAGACCGCTTCCGCGGCCGGCTCCCCGGTATTCGACGAGGACTTTCTTTTCCTGGCCGACGCCACGGGCGTCATAAGGTCCATAGATTGGCGAAAGCAAAACCGACGATTTGAGAGGCTGATTCTGCGCTTTAAGATCCAGATGGCGGCATGGGGTTTGACGGACGTAATCCCAAACCAGGCGGGATATGTCTGGGGCATTGGAACCGGCAAGTCGAGCTTCATCGGAGCGCCGGTAGTCGCAAAGGAAATTGTCTACCTCGCCTCGACGACGGGCCGTCTGCTGGCCCTGGACAAGGCCACCGGCGAGACGGTCTGGGAGTATGACACGGCTGGGAGCATTTCGGGCTCGCCGTCGGTAGCCGGTGAGACGGTGTATATCGGCGATAGTCTCGGCAGGCTATACGCCCTGGACGCGATTAGTGGCGAACGGTTATGGGAGTTTGCGGTGGGTGGAGCGATCTCCTCGACGCCGGTCATCGCCGGAGGCGTTATCTATTTCAGCTCCATGGACGGCAACATTTACGCCGTGGAGTAGCAGGCCTCCAGTAGAAACCACCGACGAATAGACTCTCGACTCAGGCATTTTGTTGATTCATCAGGCCCTGGGCGAAGGTCTGCGTCTGCGAAGGTCCTAGCCGCCTCGTAGCCTGGGGTCCAGGATGTCTCGCAGGGCGTCGCCAAACAGATTGAAGCCGTATACGGCGACGCTAATGGCGATTCCCGGCATAATTGGCATCCAAGGAGCAAGCTCGGCGAATTTCTGGGCGGAGCCGAACAGGTCTCGTCCCCATGAAGGAGTAGGGGGTGGGATGCCGAGCCCTAGAAAGCTCAATGATGCCTCGGTGATTATGGCCCCACCGAGAGTTGCCGTGGCGATAATAATGTAAGGTGCGCCGCAGTTGGGGGCCACGTGCCTGAATATGATTCGCCACTCGCTGGCGCCCACCGCACTCTGGTGCCAGAGTTGATCAACGAACTCCACGAAGCGGGCAGGGGAGACATCCTCGTCACCTGTGGCGGAGTCATTCCCGATTCCGACCATGCCGCCCTCAAAGAATCAGGTGTAGCAGCCGTGTTCGGTCCCGGCACCGTCGTGCCCGAAGCTGCGCAAGATCTCGTACGCGTTCTGCTCGAACGGAGATCTTCCTGACGTGACCGCCGCCGATTACGCCGTCGGTGTCCGCAAGACCGACCGCGGTATCCTCGGTCGCGCATTCACTCTGGTCGAGAGCCGCAAACCAGAAGACCGTGTCGTCGCGGACGAACTATTACATCTGCTTTCGCGCGCCAGCAAGTACAACGCCATTCGCCTTGGCATCTCCG